>CAZIXL010000029.1:7662-12885 GCA_964542885.1 uncultured bacterium | reverse complement strand
AGCCCGAAGCGTCGGCGGAAGAGCGCGTGAAGTACGCCCTCGGCAACATGGCACCAAAAGCTCGCAAGGAAGTGCCCGAGTCCGCCGCGCCCGGCGCTGGCTCGGAGGCCGCCTGACGCGCACGAAGCCCAGCGGCGCGGCCGCCGCCCGCGCGGGCTCCGCGTTCGCTTCCCGCGCGGGTGGAAGCACGCCACGCCGGCGTTCGACGCGCCGGTCCGCGGAGTCGACGCGGCCCGGCCGGCGCTCCGCGCCCCCGCGTAGGCTGATCGCACCGCCGTCCTTCGCGCCCCCGAAACGCCTCGCCGCCGGCACGCGCTCGCGTACCGGCGGCGGACGTTCGCGCCCCGAATCTCCGCTACTCGACGACCAGCGGCACGCTGCCCGAGTGGCTGTTGAACTCCGGCGCGTACATGCACTGGATCTCGGCCACGCCGCTCGTGTAGCGGCCCTTCAGTTGCACGCGCAGGGGATACTCGAAGACGTACGTGCCCTTGGGCAGGTAGTCGATGAAGAAGTGGCTGGCCACGTCGCGCGTCTCTTCGTAGTGGCGCAGCCCGTCCTGGTACCTGTAGCTCGACAGCACGTTCACCGGCTCGGTGCCGCTGCCGCGGTAGTCCTTCAGGTGGACGTACTCCATGTCGCGATCGGTGCGCAGGACCACGCGCACCAGCAGCTCGTCGCCGACGTGGACCGGGCCCGTCACCTCGTGCAGCTCGAGGCCGGACTTGCCCGCGCGGCGCACGAACAGCTTCTTCTCGAGCCTGAGCGGCGTGCCGGCGTAGGCGGTCACGCGGTCCATGTCCTCGAAGTACTGCCAGTGCAGGCTGGCCCACGCCACGCCCGTGTCCGTCTTCTTCAGCGTCACGTGGCCCATGGCCGGCTTCACCTGCGCGGCGCTCCAGCGCTTCTCGTAGAAGCCGGTCCCGGCTTCCACGTTCGCGGGCCGGACCAGCGAGTCGCCGACGGTCACTTCGAGCAGGGACTTGGAAGCCAGGATGTTCGTGCCGCGCAGCAGCAGGGCGTAGACGGCGTCGGCCGTCGCCTTGGTCGTCTTCCAGTCCTGCGTCTGCTTCTGCTTCAGCAGCCACACGCGGCAGTCCTCGACAGCGGTCGTGTCGTTCATCACCTCGTCAAAGGCTTCGATCATCAGCGCCTGCGTCTCGATGGGGGCGCGGTACCACCACCAGGAGTACTCGGTGTCGCGCCAGTAGCGGCCCATCTCCTCGTCGGCGACGCTGTACTCCTTCACCGATCGCATGATCGCCTTCGCCGTCGCGGGATCGCCGAAGCGCATCAGTGCGAGCGCGAGGTGCCCGCGCGTCTGGCGGTCACTCACCTTCAGCCAGTGGTGGCGAGCCTGCCGCAGCCAGTAGTCGAGTGCCTCCTGGTGCTGCTTCGCGACGGGCTGGTCTTCCAGGAAGAAGCTGCGGCCGTAGAGCCACAGGGCGACCGTCGGGTTCAGGTGGTTCGCCTCCGGGTCGCAGCACTTGAGGATGTCGTGGTACCAGCGGTCGGCTTCGGCGTCGAGCGCGTTCAGCGAGCGGATGGGCATTTCCATCGGCAGGTCGACGCCCAGATGGCGCAGGCGGCCGAAACCGGTCGTGATGTAGAGCGTGATGTATTCGTTCGGCGGGCCGCCGGGGAACCACGGCCAGAGGCCGCCCGGCAACTGCATCGCTTCGAGCCGCGCGAGCGTGCGCTTCGTCTCGCGGTCCAGGCGCCGGTCCTCGAACAGGATCCCGACGTTGCGGCGCGCCTGCGATTCGTTCTGCGCCTGCCGCAGCCACGGCGTCTCGGCGACCAGCACCGACTTCAGGTCCTCGTTCTTCTCGAGCGGTGAATCGAGTGCCGCCGTGCCGCGCCACTGCTCGAACACCTCGTGGATGCGCGGCTGCGAGCCCGCGATGTGGCGGGCCAGCGCGTTCGCGTAGAGCCGGTTGAACGTCTGCTCGCTGCACTCGTACGGGTACTCCATGAGGTAGGGCAGGGCCATGACGGCGTACCACGCCGGGTTCGACACCACCTGCACGGTGAGCGACTGGTGCTGCAGCGTGGGCGAGGCGCCCGAGCGCAGCAGCCGCTCGAAGTCGAACGTCCTCGTGGCGGGGCCGCGGATCGGCAGCGGCAGCGATTCGGTGACGAGCACGCGCCGCGAGAGCACCGGGACCAGGCCCTCTTCGCCGTCGGACAGCGTCTTCGTGGCGGCGACGGCCTTGTACTTCAGCACCCCGGCGCCGTCGGGCACGCGCAGGCGCCACGCGGACGTGCGCGAGGCGGACGCGGGGACGTCCAGCTTCTGCTCGGTCGCGTGGTTGCCCAGGCGCGCGTCGGCCGCCGCGCCCGTCCCGGCGTCGAAGAACTCGAGCCGCACGGTGCCCTTCTGCGCCGCGTCCGTGCGGTTCGTGACCTTGACCGTGAACTCGATCTCGTCGCCCTCGCGCAGGAAGCGCGGCGGGTTCGGCTGCACCATGAGGTCCTTCGACGTCACGGCCTTGCCGCCCAGCGAGCCGCTGCGCAGCGCGTCGTCGTGCGCGAACGCGAGGAAACGCCACTCGGTGAGCGCTTCCGGCATCGTGAACTCGAAGCGCACTTCGCCGTTCGCGCTCGTGAGCAGTTGCGGCAGGAAGAACGCCGTCTCGCGCAGGTCGCTGCGGGCGACGATGGCCGCAAGACCCGGGGCGGGCGTCTCGGGCGCGCCGCCGGCCGTGACGCCGCGCGCCTGCCCGACGGCGTTCTGGCGCGAGGCGTCGGCGTCGCCGAGCTTCATCTCGAGTGCGGCGGCCGGCGCCGCCGCGGGCGCGGCCATCGACTTGCCCGCGCGCTGCACGACCGCGCCGTCCTCGCGCGACTGCACCATCCCGGCGGCTTCTTCCACGCGCCCGCCGTAGCGCTGCATCTCGTCGAAGCCGTACGTCCAGTCGCCCCAGAGCAGGCCCTGCGGCACCGAGCGGTACGTGAGCGTGCCGTCCTGCCAGGGCCACGTCCACCAGCCGCGCACGTGCATCAGGTCGAGCGGGCGCAGGTCCGAACGCGGGTTGCGGCGATCCATGTTCGCGCGGAAGCCCCAGATCCCGGGCCACGAGAGCGGCGCGAACGCGTCGAGTGACGCGTCGTAGAGCGTCGCCACCACCTCGGCCGCCGCGGGCAGCGAGTCCGGGCCGGTGACGACCGCCGACCAGGTCTCCTTCCGCCCCGGTTCGAGCTTCGACGTGAAGTGCTCCCAGCGCAGCGCGAGCTGCTTGTTGCTCCACGGCACGCTCACGGACTGCTCGGTGAGCCAGGCCCGGTTGTCGGCCACGCGCGTCACGCGCACCGTGAACCCGCCGCGCATCGACGCGTCCACGCGCTGGCGGATCGCGACCTGCGTGCGGCGCGGGTCGGTCCAGAACGACTGCAGCATGCGGCCGTTGCACTCCACCTCGACGTAGGCGTGGGCCGTCTCGTCGCCCGTTCCCCAGACCGCCAGGAACTCCTCGCCCGGTTCGACGCTGGTCTCGCGCGCCGCGAACAGGTCGGGCACGGCGAGGGAGAGGCGCGTCGCGGCCGGATCCAGCACGCGCAGCGGGTAGACCGCCTTCACGGGGCGGCCGTAGCGGTCCTGCGTCGTGAACGTCGCGCGGTAGGCGCCGGGGGTGAGCCGCAGCGAGACCTTCGCGGCGCCGAGCGTGTCGGTGCGCACGTCGCGCGTCGCGACCTCCGCCTCCTCGGGCCAGGTCGCGAGGTTCGCCGGGTCGGCCGGCGCGGGCGCGATCTTCGGGCGCGTCCCGCCCGGAGCCGGCGGCTTCACGAAATGTCCCGGCTCGCGCTCGACGTAGTCGGTCGCGCCGTCGGCCGCGCGCGACACGTCGGCCGGCGCGCGCAGGCGCGCGACCACCAGCGTGCCGCGGGCCGCGCGGCCCTCGCCGTCGGGCGAGGTCGTGCGGAGCGACAGCTCGACCGGCTTCGCCGCCTCGAGCCAGGCGGGCGCCGAGAGCGACGCCGCGAGCGCCGTGTACCCGACCGTCACGCCGCGGGTCGCGGAGCGCGTCTCGCCCGCGCCGTCGGTCACGTCGCCCGTCACGGTGAAGCGGAACTGCGGCTCCTGCTCGGCGGGCACCGTGGAGTCGGGGAGGGCCGTGAACGTGACCGTGAAGCGGCCTTCGGCGTCGGTCGTGGCCGAGCCGTGCGCGATCGCCTGCGCGCCGCCCGCGTGCGCGCCGCCCAGCCAGCCGAAGCGCCACCACCACCAGTCGGGGTAGCGCACTTCGCGCAGCACGCGCCACTCCACCTTCGCGCCGTCCACCGGCGCGCCCGTGTAGGCCAGCGCCCGGCCGCTCAGCTCGACCGGACCCGCGAGGCGCGCGGGCTCGCGCGGGGGATCGAACGCCACGTGGAACTTCGGCCGCTTGTACTCCTCGACGCGGACCGAGGTCGCGCCGTTCGGGCCCGACTGCACGACCAGCATGACCGCGCCGCGCAGCCCGCCCTCCGGCGCGGTGAACGAGCCCGTGAACGAGCCGTGCGCGTTCGTGCGCAGCTCGGACTTCGCGACCTCGCGGTTGTTGGGGTCGCGCAGCACGACCGTCACGGCGCGCGCGGCGATCGTCGTGTAGTCGTCGCGCTCGCTCGCGAGCCGCACGCACAGGCCCTTGAAGCGGATCACCTGGCCCGGCCGGTAGATCGCACGGTCGGTGAAGAGGAGCGTGCGCTCCTCCGGCCGCGCGTTCGGCGCGCGGTAGTTCGGGAAGCCCTCGCGGCTGCCCAGCCGCTGGGTGCCCGACGTGACGAGCAGGCCCACGAGGCGCTCCGACGAGGCGATGCGGAAGAGGCCGTTCGCGTCGGTGCGCGCGAGCGGCCCCGCCTCGATGCCGTCCCAGCGCGGCTTGCGCTGCCAGGTGCGCACCTCGGCGTTCGCCACCGGCTCGCCGCCGCCGGCGCGCAGCACGAAGCCCTCGAGCCCGCCCGGGCGGCCGTCGCGCAGCACCAGCGCCAGCTCGCTCACCCAGATCGTGCCCGCGACGATCGTGTTCTGGCCGTCGGAGAAGTCCTCGCGCGCGCTGGCGAGCAGCACGTAGTACCCCGGCGCGACGCCTTTCGGCACCGGCAGGGGGGGGGGGGGCGCGGGGGGGGGGGGGGGGGGGGGGGGGGGGGGGGGGCCCCCCCCGGGGGGGGGGGGGGGGGGGGGGGCGGCCCGGCGTTGGCCACCTGTACGCGCACGACGAAGTACTCGTCGTAGTTGCCATC
>CAZIXL010000029.1:7351-7652 GCA_964542885.1 uncultured bacterium | reverse complement strand
GCGGAAGTCGGGCGTCGGGGGCACGCTGGCCGACCAGCGCCTGGCGGGGGCGCGCGCGAGCAGCGCCTCGATGTCGAGGCCGCCGACCGCGTACCAGCCACCGCTGCGCCCGCTCGTCACCTCGGCCGCGAAGTCGAGCGGCACGAGCCGGAACCACAGCCGCTCGAGGTTGCGGTAGCGCGCGTTCAGCACGGGCGGCGGCGCGTTCCAGACGTTCCCGGACGCCTGCACCGCGAGCGAAGGCGCCTCGATCTCGAGCACGAGGGAGGAGACTTCATCCGTCATGCCGGCGGCTTGCGCC
>CAZIXL010000029.1:0-7341 GCA_964542885.1 uncultured bacterium | reverse complement strand
GCCGCCGACGCTCCCGGGGAATCGGTCGCGCCCGAGGATCGCCAGGCGGCGCGCCTCGGCCGGGTCGCCCTGCTGATTGCGCAGCGTCGCCAGCGCGTGCAGCGCGCGCGAGGAGATCTCGTGCGCGGCGTTGCGCGCCGCGAAGCGCTCGAGCGCCGCGGCGTAGCGCGCGTCGTTCGTCGGACCCACCGCGTGCTCGTGCGCCAGCTCGATGCGCCACAGGTCCGCGTCGAGCCGCGCCGACGGGTCGCGGTCGTTCGCGTGGAAGCGCTGCAGCTCCTGGTGGAGCTTCAGTGCCTTCACGATCGGCGACGCCGTGTCGCTCGCGGCGATCGTCCAGCGCAGGAACGCGTCGCGATCGTCGAGCGCCGGGCTCTCGGCCTGCAGCACGAACGCGTCCTCGGGCCGCGCGCCCGCCTGTTCGCCCGAGCCCCAGAAGTCCAGCGCCTCGAACGCGACGAAGTCGTAGAGGGTCGGCCGGTACGCGTCGGGCGCGTTCGCGGCGGCGAACAACGAGTCCCAGCGCGCGATCGGCTCGCGGCGCAGCATCGGCGCCCCGGCGAGCGCCGCCTCGTAGTGGCGATCGATCTCGGCGAAGAGGCGCGGCAGGTCCCAGGTGGTGAAGTCCGAATCCGGCGCGGCCGCCGTGGCCGTGCGCTGCGCGAAGCGCCAGCGGTTCGCCTGGAAGTACTGCCAGTACCAGTGGGCGAGGATCGCCTCCATCGCGGGCCGCATCTCGGCGGGCGAACCGGCGATCGCCGCGCGCATGCGCGTGATCTTCTCCTCGGGCTTGTTGCCCTGCACGGCGGATTCGAGCGCGATCTTCAGGGTCACCGCGCGCACGGCCTCGGCCCACGCGTGCTGGCGCACGGCGCCCGCGACGATCGAGTCCATCGGCGCCAGCGCCGTCTGGGGCAGGCCCCGGGTGAGCGCCTCGCGCACCTTCGCCCAGTAGGGCGTGCGCGACTCGGAGGCGGCCATGGCCGCCACGGCGGCCAGCAGGGCGACGATCGTCGCCAGTCTCGTTGCGCGGAACATGTGCGCTCGCTTCCCGGATCCCTGGGTGGACTGCGGCGTGCCCATCGGCGAGGGGCGGCCGTGCGGCTCGTGTGTCTCCGGTCGCCGGCTGGAAAAGTGCTGGAACATGGCGGCTCCTGTCGATGTCGTTCTGCGGGACGCCGGCCTCGGCGGTGTCGGTCGCGGTCCCGCCCCTCCGGTCCGGGCCGCGTGCACGTGCTACGCCGGTCGCGGGCGGCTATTCCGCGCGGTGCGGCCGCGCGACCGAGGCTGCGGCGAATGCCCCACTGGCGCCCGCGGGCGGCGCGTGTACGATGCGCGCGCACCCCGACTCGAGGAGAGGACAGCAGCGCCATGACGACCCTGCAGCCCTCGCGGGCGCGCGCCGCCCTGCCGGTCGCGCTCCTCGCCGCCGCCCTGGCCGCACCCGGGCTGGGCGGATGCGCCGGCGATCCCGCCCGCCCCGGGACCGACGACCCGGACGCGCTCACGATGTCGAACTGCTGGCCGAACGACGACGGCCGCGAGTGGGTCTTCGCCGCGACCTCGCGCGAGCTGCTCACGGGTGCGTTCGCGTACCTGCCGCCCGGCGTGCCCGTGCCGGCGATGTCGATGGACGACGTGCAGCGGTTGCTCGACCAGCCGGTCGCCGGCGCGAGCCCGCGGTTCGACTACGGCTTCCGCATGCGGTTCGAGGGCACGACCGTCACCGCCTCGGGCGTCAGGGCGCAGGACCTGCGCGAGGCGCTGCTCTATCCGCGCGCACCCGGGTTCGTCGGCGGGGAGGAGAGCTTCGCGCGGCGGCTCGCACGACGCGTGGCCGAGGTCCGCTCGGGCCCCGTGCGGCCCGGTGCGCTCCCGGCGAGCACGGCACCTTCGGGCGCGCTGCTCTCGCCGCTCTTCGTACACGGCGACGCGTGGGCGAAGGGCCCTGCGTGGCTCGGCACCTACGGCGACGTCGACACGCTGCTCGCGTGGAAGTTCCTGGATGCGTCGCTGCGCCTCGGGCACACGTTCGAACACCGGCTCGTGCCCTCGCTCGCCGACGACGTGTGGTTGCGGGCCCGCGTCGGGCGCGTGCGCACGATCACCGTGCCGGGGCTCGGGACCACCGCCGAGGCGCTCGAGGTGCTCTACCTGGTCGACTACGGCGTCAGCAGCGCGACCGACCCGCAGGGCACGCTGGTCGGGCGCTATCGCGTGTTCGACTACGGCCGCGTCCTCTACGTGCCCGGCGTGGGCCCCGTGCGCGAACTCGAGCGCCGCTACGCGTTCCTGGGCCGCACCCTCGCGCCGGGGCTGCAGGAGCTCGAGCTGGCGCTCCGATCCACCGCGCTGCACCCCCCGCCCTCGCCTGCCGGGGCCGGGGCCCGAACGTCGAATCCCGGGGCTGGCGTCGCGCCCCGGGCGCGCCGATAACCGGCGGGTGACCGTGCCGGACCGTTCCCCTTTCTTCACGGGAGAGGCTGACTCATGAGCATGCGAAGACTCGCCTGGCTGCCGATCCTCGGCGCGCTCGTGCTGGCGTCCTGCGCCGGGCCGGCCAGGCTGGCCCAGCTGAGCGACGAGGCGCTCGCGAAGGGCGACGTGCGCAAGGCGTACGATCGCGCACTGCGTGCCGTCGAGAAGGATCCGCTGAACGCCCAGGCCCGCGCCGCGTACACGCGCGCCAGCGGCGTCGTCGCGGACGACTACAAGGCGCGCGTGCGCGCGCTGGCCGCGGCCGACGCGCTCGGCGCCGCGAACCTCGTGCTGGAGTTCCGCGGCTTCCGCAACACGGTCGCGCGGCACGGCTCGCCGCTCGCCGCCGACGCCGGCTACGAGCAGGACGAGAACCGCATCGTGGGCGCCGCCGCACGCGAGTTCTACCGGCGCGGGCGCGCGGACTTCGCCGCGAAGCAGCCCAAGCAGGCGTGGCGCGACTTCGGCACCTGCCTGACCTACGTGCCGCAGTACCAGGACGCCGAGAAGCGCCAGCAGGACGCGTGGAACGCCGCGCGCACGCGCGTCGCGCTCCTGCCCTTCGCGGACGGCATCCAGGTGCGCGGGCTCAGCGAGGAGATCGCCGACCAGGTCGGCACGCAGGTGACCGGCCATGCCGGCCAGGCGTTCGTGTTCACCGAGATCGTGCCGACCGGGCAGGTGCTCGAGCAGATCAGCATGGCGCAGGCCGGGCGCGTCTCGGCCGAGTCCGCCGTCGCGATCGGCCGCCGGATCGGCGCCGACCAGGTGGTGACCGGGCGCTTCGCGGGGCTGCGGTCGGACAACGACCTGCAGTACTACACGACGCCCGTCTACCGGCGCGTCGACCGCAAGGACGACAAGGGCGTCACGCACTCCGACTGGGAGGAGTCCACGCTGCACGTCATCACCCGCGAGCGCACCGTGCACGTGAACTGGGAGTACGAGGTGATCGACGTGAAGACGGGCGCCGTCGTCGCGCACCGCGAGGTGCCCTCCGAGGCCGCCGCGCGGGTCGTGTGGACCGACTTCAAGGTGCTCGGCGACCCGGATCGCTACTCGCTGCTGCCGCCCGACGTGCGCCGGTCCGACTCCGATCGCGCGAAGCGGGCGGACCAGGACTGGTCGGACCACCTCGGCTCGTGGAAGCTGGCCGAGCTGCTCAAGCACGCGCGCGACGATCGCGCGCGCATCCGCTGGTCCAGCAGCTACCGCGGCGAGTTCCACGGCACCGATTCGCGCCGCCGGCCCGTGTGGCTCGGTGCGCTGCCGGGCGAGGACGACCTCGCGTTCGTCGCGCTCGACGACGCGTGGCGGCCCGTGTTCTCGACGCTGCAGGAGCTCGACGCGCAGGATTGACGCGCGCGACCCGCAGGACCACGATCCCGGCGCGATCCCGAGCGCCGGGATCGTCGCGTTTTCCCGCCCGCGCCACGCCGGAGGCCGCCATGCCCGATGCCGCCGCAAGCGAGCCGAACCGCACGACCTGGCTCGTGATCTGGGCCGCGATGACCGCCGCGACGGTCGTCTACTACTTCGTCGGCGCGCAGGTCGCGGGGACCGTCGCCTCGACGCCGTCGCTGGCCTCGCTGCGCTTCGCGCTCTCGATCCTGGCGCCCGTCGAGCTGCTTGCCGGCGCCGTGCTCCTGTCGCGCGCCGGGCGCGCGCGTGCCGACGCGACCGGGCTGGCGATGTTCCTGGGCGGCGACGCGCCACCGCCGCCGCGGGTGTTCCAGGTCGCGTGGATCATCGGCGCGGCGATGGTCGAGGCGTGCGCGATCATGGGCTTCGTCCTGATCTTCCTCGGCGCGCCGCTCACGAACTACCTGCCGTTCGGGCTCGCGTCCCTCGCCGTGATGCTCGGCGTCGGCCTGCCCACCGGCCTGCGCTACTGGAGCGAATGGGAGCAGGCGCAGGCGCGAGGCGGCGGGCCGATCGAATAGCGGCGGCTCGCGCTCGTCAGCCCTTCGCCGCCTTCTCGGCCATCACCATCGCCGCGCCGGTGAAGTAGGCGACGACCCAGTAGCCGTACGCCACGCGCGACCAGACGTGCAGGCCACCGGAGACCGGGGCCTCGCCGCGCGTGCGCGCGTGCCGCCACATGAGGATCGTGTCGGTGAGCATGAACGCGAGGGCCGAGTAGCCGAGCACGCCGTGCAGCGTGGGCGTGAGGCTCTTCGAGGCCACGATCATCAGCGCGGTCGCGGTGACGTCGAAGACGACGCCGGTGGTGAGCCAGCCGCGCACGGCGGGGGTGCTGCGGCGCGAACGCTGCTGCTTCACCGTGCCGACCGTGTAGAGCGCGAGCGCGAGCGTCACGGTGAGCACGGCGGACATGCGGATGGGATCCATGGGTCTCCTCGAGGATGGCGGCGGGGGTTTCGGGCCGCTCCCGGAGCTTCCAGCGCCGTGCCGAGGGGCCCGATCCTGAAATCCCGAGCACGTCCCGGGCCGGGATCGGCCGCGATGCGCCGCAAGGGCTCCGGGAACGTCACGCCACACGAAACCCCGACAACTTGTCGGGGGGGGCGGGCGGGCGGGGCGGGGCGGCAGGCCGCCCCAGGACCTTCGGGGCCCGGACGCCCCGCCCCCCCGCCGGGTAGCGCCCCAGGGCCGCGGCACGCGCCCTGCTGTTTCGAGAACCCTTCCGCGGGCGTTCCGCGCCCGCGTCGCCGATATCCCGAGGCCCCGCGCGGCCCTGATCGAGGAGAACCCATGACCCGGAAGATCCTGCTCGGCGACGAGGCGGTCGCCCTGGGCGCCGTCCACGCGGGGATCACCGCGGCGTACGCGTACCCCGGCACCCCGTCCACCGAGATCCTCGAGTACCTGCAGCTCCACCACGAGAAGCACGGCGCGCCGATCGCCTCGTGGTGCGCGAACGAGAAGACCGCCTACGAGGCCGCGCTCGGCACCTGCTTCGCCGGCCGCCGCGCGCTCGTGGCCATGAAGCACGTCGGGCTCAACGTGGCCGCCGACGCGTTCATCAACTCGGCGCTCGTCGAGACGCACGGCGGGCTCGTGCTGGCGGTGGCCGACGACCCCGGCATGCACAGCTCGCAGAACGAGCAGGACAGCCGCTGGTACGCCGACTTCGCGCGCGTGCCGTGCCTCGAGCCCTCGACGCAGCAGGAGGCGTACGAGATGACGCGCGAGGCGTTCGAGGTCTCGGAGCGCTTCGGCGTGCCGGTCGTGCTGCGGCTCGTCACGCGGCTCTCGCACAGCCGCACGACCGTCGAGGTGCGCGAGGCGCGCGCGCAGAACCCGATCGCGCGCGCGCAGAAGAAGAACTCCTGGATCCTGCTGCCGGCCAACGCGCGCGTGCAGTACCGGGGGCTGCTGGCGCGGCAGAAGGACATCGCCGCGTGGTCCGACGAGAGCCCGTGGAACACGCTGCAGTTGAACCCGCACCGCACCGACCTGGGCATCATCACCACCGGCATCGCGCGCAACTACCTGCGCGAGAACCTCGACGACCTGGGCTGGGCGCCCTCGCACCTGCACATCGGCGCGTACCCGGCGCCGCCGCACCTGCTGCGGGAGCTGGTCGCGCACGTCCAGCGCGTCCTCGTGCTGGAGGACGGGCAGCCGTTCATCGAGCGCCAGCTGCGCGGGCTGTTCCCGCCGAGCGTGCAGGTGATGGGCCGCATGAGCGGCGAGGTGCCCGAGACCGGCGAGCTGAGCCCCGACGTGGTGCGGCTCGCGCTCAAGCTGAAGCTGCGGCCGACGGTGAGCCTGGGCGACGTCGTGCTGCCGAACCGGCCGCCGCAGCTCTGCCAGGGCTGCCCGCACGGCCATTCGTACCACGCGCTGCAGGAGGCGCTGGCGGGCGTGGATGGCTCGATGGTGACGTCGGACATCGGCTGCTACACGCTCGGGGCGCTCGCGCCGCTCGAGGCGATCGAGTCGTGCGTGTGCATGGGCGCGTCGATCGGCATGGCGCGCGGCGCCGCCGAAGCCGGCGTCCACCCGGTGGTCGCGGTGATCGGCGACAGCACGTTCGTGCACTCCGGCATGACGGCGCTGGCCGACGCGGCGGCGGTGAACGCGAACATGACGCTCGTGCTGCTCGACAACGAGACGGTGGGCATGACCGGCGCGCAGGACACCGTGTTGCCGCAGTCGCGGCTGACCGACGTGATCGTCGCGCTCGGCGTGCCGAAGGAACAGTGCGTCGTCGTGGACGCGCACCCGCGCAAGGTCCACGAGAACGCCGAAGTGCTGAAGCAGGCCATCGCGCACCGCGGGCTCTCGGTCGTGATCGCACGCCGCGAGTGCAAGGTCTCGGCGAAGCGCCGCCAGCGCGCGGCGGCTGCCGTGGCGACGTCGGGCGGAGAGGGGGCCGCGTCATGAAGTACGACATCATCTTCGCCGGCGTGGGCGGGCAGGGCGTGCTGTCGATGGCGGCGGTCATCGGGCGCGCCGCGGTGTCCGAAGGCCTGCAGGCCAAGCAGTCCGAGGTGCATGGCATGGCGCAGCGCGGGGGCGCCGTGCAGGCGCACCTGCGCCTGTCGGACCAGGGCATCGCCAGCGACCTGATCGGGCGCGGCGTCGCGGACATGATCCTGAGCCTCGAGCCGCTCGAGAGCCTGCGCTACCTGAGCTACCTCTCGACGACGGGCGTGCTCGTGACCGCGGCCGAGCCGTTCGCGAACATCCCGAACTACCCCGATCCCGCCGGGCTGCACGCGCAGGTGCGCGGGCTGCCGCACGGATTCGTGATCGAGGCCGAGCGGCTGGCGAACGAGGCCGGCGACGTCCAGGCCGTGAACACCGTCATGGTGGGCGCGGCTTCGGCGTTCCTGCCGATGTCGCCCGGGCACCTGGAGTCGGCCGTGCGCGAGAGCTTCGCGCGCAAGGGCG
>CAZIXL010000028.1:9291-12932 GCA_964542885.1 uncultured bacterium | reverse complement strand
CTCCCGAGTCCGAGGCCGCGCATCCCGGGCGAGACCCACATGCGCTTGATCTCGCCGAAACGTTCGCGGCGGTGCACCTTCAGGGCCCCGCAGCCCACCGGTCCCGCCGGGGAGCGAGCGAGCAGGAAGCAACCGGCCGGTGGCGACACCTCTTCCGGCGACGCGGAGGCGGCTCGCGCGAAGTCGAATCCGGACTCGAAGCGGGCGTCCAGCTCGCGGCCGAACTGCTCGAGGCACCATCGCGAGGCCTCACTGCGAGGGTCCTCGTCCGCGAGCTCGATTTCCGACGCGCCGAGCATGCGGACCACCGTGTCCATCGCCTCGCGCAGTTCCTGCTGGCGCCGCTCGCTGAGCGGCGCCAGCCAGGAGCGGGCGCCCTCGTCGGCCTTGCGCTCGAGCGTCGCGAGCTTCGCCCGCCCCGCCCGCGTCAGCCCGAGGATCCGCGCCCGGCCGTCCTCCGGGTGCACGCTCGTCTCGACCAGGCCCTGCTTCTCGAGCGAGCGCAACATCCGGCTCAGCTGCCCCGAGTCCAGCTCGAGGTCCTCGCGCAGCCGCTGCACTTCGGGCTTGCCGTGGGCGATTTCGAAGAGCAGCCGGGCCTTGCCCAGCGAGACGCCGCAGCCCATGAACGAGCCCTCGAGGGCGCCGATGCGGCGGGTGAGAACCCTGTTGAAGTCGCGGATGCGGTCGATCCGTTCGCGCATGTAGCTGACCATAGTCAGATAACTACGATTCGGCAAGCTCGAAGTCCGTCGCCGGGCGCGCGCCAGGCGGATGGGACCGGGGCCTCGGCCGGATCGGCGGATGCTCTCCTGGCGGAGAGCATCCGTCTGCGCGACGGCCCGCGAGCGCCGACGCTTCCGGCCTCGAGTGCGTCCGGTCGTCTTCGCGGCGCCTGCCGAGCTTCCGCCGCCGGCCGTGACCCCACGACCGCGTCGAACCTGCCGTCGACGGCGCGGCTCGTTCGACCGGCGGCCGCGAGATCCAGCCGATGCTCCCTCTCTCGTCCGGTTCAGGCTCCTCGGGCGGCCCGATCCCCTTCCTCCAGCCCGTCGCGAGTGCCCTCGCGGTGCTCGCGCTCTTCCTCCTCGCTGCACGGCCGGCGACGGGCGCGGACCCCGTTTTCGCCGGTTCGCGCGCGTTCGACGTCGGCGCCTCCCCGTTCGCGGTCGCCAGCGGATTCGTCGACTCTCCGGGCGGTCGCGACCTCGTCCTGGGCACCTATCGCTCGGTCGTGACGCTGCCGGGCAACGGCGACGGCACGTTCGGCGCCGCGATCAGCTCGGGCGACTGGCTCGCGTCCACCGCGATGGCGCTCGGCGACGTGAACGGCGACGGCCGGCTCGACGCCGTGACGGCGGACGAGAACGACGTGGCGCTCGTGCTGCTGGGCAATGGTGACGGCTCGTTCCAGCGACAGGTGGCCCACTACGCGGGGACCGCGCCGCGTGCGATCGCGATCGGGGACGTGAATCGCGACGGCAGGCCCGACCTCGTACTCATCGTCGGCGGGGGTGTCTCCGTGCTGCTCGGCACCGGCAACGGCGCGTTCGGGATGCCCACCGCGTTCGCCACGGGGCTCGATCCCCACACGCTCGTGCTCGCCGATCTCGACCACGACAACGACCTCGACATCGTCACGGCGAACTGGAACGGGAACACTGATCGAATCACCTTCACCAACGGGACCGTCTCGGTGCTGCTCGGAAACGGCAGCGGCGGATTCGCCACGCACGTGGACTACCCGACCTCGTTCGGACGGGCCGTTTCGGTGGCCGTCGGCAACCTCGACTGGGAGCCGTGGCCGGACCTCGCCGTCGCGAACCTGGACGATCTGAGCGTCTCGATCCTGCCCGGGCTCGGCAACGGATCGTTCGGGACGCGGACGGATCTCGCGGTCGGCCATTGGCCGCGGGCGGTCGCCATCGCGGATCTCGACGGGGACTTCTGGATCGACGATCTCGTCATCGTCAACTCCTCGTCCAACTCCGTCACGATTCTCCTCAGCGACGACGAGGGCGGCTTCGGCAGCGGGAGCGACTATGCGACCGTCGCGGGCCCGAGTGCGGTGAGTGTCGCGGACTTCGACGGCGACCATCGGCCCGATGTGGCGATCGCGGGCGAGGACGCCGGCGCGGTGTCGATCCTCGTCGGCCGGGGGGACGGCTCGTTCCGTGCGGCGCCCGAGTATGCGACCGGCCGCGTGCCCTACTGGGTCGCGGCGGGCGACCTCGATCACGACGGTCGCGCCGACGTCGTCACCGCGAACGTCGAAGCGGGAACGGTCTCGGCGCTCCTCGCCCTGCCGGGCGGGACCCTGGCGGCGAAGACGGATTTCGCCACGGCGCCGGGGCCCTGTTCGGTCGCGATCGACGACCTCGACGCGGACGGTCGTCCGGACCTGGCCGTCGGGACCGGCTATGCGCCGGGCGCCACCACGATCCTGCGCGGCGACGGCGCGGGAGGCTTCGGGGGACGCGCCGACGTCGGGACTTCGAACGGCTCCCACGTCGCGATCGGGCGCCTGAATGCCGACGGCGCGCCCGACCTCGCCGTGGCGAACCGCGGAGGCAACCGCGTCTCGGTCCTGCTGGGGGACGGTGCGGGTGGCTTCGGCCCGCGCGCCGATTTCGCCGTTGCGATGGCACCCGAGGACGTGGCCATCGGCGATCTCGATGGCGACGGTCACGCCGACCTGGTCACCGCCGACTACCTCGGCAACTCGGTGTCGATCCTCCTCGGACGTGGCGACGGCACGTTCGTCGCGCTGCAGGGATTCGACGCGGGCGCGCACGCGAGCTCGGTGGCCATCGGGGACCTGAACGAGGACGGCATCCCCGATCTCGCGGTCGGGCACTACAGCACCACGGTCGGCACGGCGGCCGTTCTGCTCGGCCTGGGTGGGGGTCGCTTCGGGCCGCGGATGGATGTCGCAGTCGGCCGCGATCCCTGGCAGGTCAAGCTCGCGGACTTCGATCACGACGGACACCTCGACCTCGCGTCCGTCAACACGCGATCGAACACCGTGTCCGTCGTTCCGGGCCGCGGGGACGGCACGTTCGCGGCACGCTCCGACTACTGCGTCGGGGCCTCGCCCCGCGCCCTCGCGATCGGGGACCTGGACCACGACGGCAACCCGGACCTGGTCACCGCGAACACCGGAGCCTCGACGATCAGCGTCCTGCTCAACGCCGGCCCTTCCTTCGCCGATGCGGGACCCTCGCCCGCTCGCGGCCCGGCCCACTCGCAGCACGTCGCGTTTCGCCCCAACCCCACCCCAGGACCCGGCACGCTCCGTTACGAGCTGCCGGCCGCGGCGGAAGTCGAGGTCGCCGTGTTCGACCTCGCCGGCCGCAGGGTCCGCTCGCTCGTCCGCTCCGGAACGGCTGCTGCCGGCGCCAACGAGGTGCGCTGGAACGGGTGCGACGATCTGGGCCGCCCCGTCGGGAGCGGCGTCTACCTCGTGCGCGTCCGCGCCGGGAGCATGGAGTGCACCGGGCGCATCGTGGTCTTCCGGTGAGCCGCGCGGCGGCCCGGCGGCGGGGAGCCCCCCGGGCGCCCCCCAAAAGCCGGCGGGGGCGCCGCCCCAACCCCCGCAACCCCCGCGCCAACCCTGATTAATCCGAGTCCTGAACCGTCAC
>CAZIXL010000028.1:0-9281 GCA_964542885.1 uncultured bacterium | reverse complement strand
GCGGGCCCCGGGCGCATCGGGGTCTCCGGGTGCGCCGCGCGGCGGCCCGGCGGCGAGGCGCCGCCGGCCCGCCGCCGATCAGCAGGCTGGGGCGCCGCCCGAACCCGCGAACCGCAGGCGCACGCCCGACGGAAGCTCCTCCCGCGCTCGCGCGCCTACTTCCGCTCCTTCGTCTTCGCGCCCGGCATCGCCTCGACCTTGTAGCCCGCCGGAACCTCGAAACTGCCCGGGGCGACCGGCCCGTGCGACACCGACTCGATGAGCGTCTCGGAGTCGACCTTGCCGTGGTTCAGGTGCTGGGTGAGCAGCGGGACGCCGTTCAGCTCGTGCATGGGCAGGTAGTCCTGCTTCTGCGGCCCGCCGAGGGAGCCGGTCATGCGGCCCATGAAGTCGGCCATCTTCTTGAAGACGGCCTCGTCGCCCGCCGAGAGCTTCATGGCCGAGTAGGGCGCGACCCACATGTACGAGACCAGGTCGTCTCCCCAGTAGGTCTCGTACTTGGTGCACCGCTGGCCGTTGATCGTCCTCGTCTCGGCGGTCTTGCGGTAGTCGAGCTTTTTCGCGGCCGCCGCGCCGGGCGCGCCGCCGCCCATCTTCTTCATCATCGCTTCCATCTGCGCGCGCTGCGCCGGCGGCATCTTCTCGAGCTGCGCCTTCATCTGCGCGTTGGCGTCGGCCATCTGGCCCGAGACCTGGTCGATGAACGCCTTGTCGATCTGCTGGTAGCTCTTCCTGGCGTCGTTGACGACCCACATCAGGTCCTTGTCGCCACGGAAGATCATCCGGGCACGCTCAGCCCCCTCGCCGTCCCAGCGCGAGGCCATGCAATCCGCGTTGAGGCTCATGGTGCCCGTGCTGACGCGCGGCTTGGGGCTGCCGACGTCGTTCGTGATCTTCATTTTGATGGTGGTGTCGGCCGAGGCCGTGGACGCGAGCACCAGGCCGAGCAGCAGCGCACCGAAGGGGACTGCCTTCCGCATGACCGACCTCCCTGGAGGGTTGGCGGGGAAACCGAGCGACCGGTGGATGGGGCAGCAGGCTAGCAGATGTGGCGCGGCGGCCGGGGCGGGGCTCACCGATGCGCGGCACGCGCGTCCCGCACGACGCGGCACGGGCCGGCCGTCTGGGCACGCGCGGCCCGCTGGGGCACTACTTGCGCCCGTGTGCGGAATCTTCGTCGTCCTCGAACGCAGCGGCCCCATCGACCCGCAGCGGTTGCGCGAAGGCGTGGACGCGCTCGCGCATCGCGGCCCCGACGCGCAGGGCACGACGATCCTCACGCGCACCCTGCCGACGCCCCGCGGCGAAGCGACCGTGCACCTGGGCTTCGGCCACACGCGGCTCTCGATCCTCGATCTCGACGCCCGCTCCGACCAGCCGTTCGTGCAGCCCGAGGGCGCGCTCGTCCACAACGGCGAGGTCTACAACTACGAGGCGCTTCGCCGCGACCTCTTCGGCGGCAGCGAGGGTTTTCGCACGACCGGCGACACCGAGGTCCTGTTCCGGCTGCTGCTCGAGCGCGGCCACGACGCGCTGCCGCTGCTGAACGGCATGTGGGCGTTCGCCTTCTTCGACGAGCGCCGGCACGTGTTGCTCGCCTCGCGCGATCGCTACGGCAAGAAACCGCTCTTCTACTATGCCGACGACACGACGCTCTGCCTGTCGTCGAGCGCCGCCACGATCCTGCGCTACCTCGGCCGCGCCCCCGAGATGGACCGCGCCGCGCTCGCGCACTACCTGCGCCACGGGTTCCTCTACCCCGACCCCGGCGGCCGCACGCACCTGCGCGACATCCGCCAGGTGCCGGGCTCGCACAGCCTGAGCTTCGACCTGGCCACGTGGCAGGCCACGACGCGGCGCTACTACGACGCGCGTGCGGCGCTCGCGTCGCAAGCTGACGGCGCGCCGCCGCTCGAGGCGCTGCTGGCCGACGCGGTGTGCAGTCGCCTGGTCTCGGACCGCCGCGTGGGGCTGCTGCTCTCGGGCGGCATCGACAGCTCGCTCATCCTGTCGATCCTCGTCGCGCAGGGCCGCCACGAGCAGGTGCACTGCTTCCTCGGCGACACGGGCACGTCGGACGACGCGCGCTACGCCCGCGAGTGCACGGCACAGCTGGGCATCCGCGCCACCGAGATCCGCCTGGCGTACGGCGCGAGCACGTTCGAGCGCTTCCTGCGCATGTGCCGCCACCAGGAGAAGCCCTTTCCGCTCATCGGGAACTCGATGGCGATGGCCGAGATGTACGAGGCCATCGCGGCGTACGACGTCCCCGTCGTTCTCGACGGCACCGGCGGCGACGAGGTGTTCGGCGGCTACTGGGACCGCTACCTGCGCGTCGCGATCCACGAGGCGGGCGCCGCCGGCGATGGCGAGTGGCTCGCGCGGCTGGTCGAGGAACAACGCGACGACCCGCTCGTCTCGCAGTACATCGCGTGGGCGCGCGCCGAGATGGCGAACCCGTCTCTCCCGCCACCCTCGCTCGACACGCCGTTCGCCGCCGCCCGCTTCTGCTCGCCCGACGTACTGGCGGCGCCGCTCGCCGATCCACTGCCCGCGTTCCGCGGCACGCTCGCCGAGGCGCTCGTCACCGACGCGATGGACGGGCGGCTGGGCGAGTGGATCTGGCACAACGACCGCAATGCCATGATGTCGAGCATCGAGAACCGCAGCCCGTTCCTCGACTATCGCCTGGTTCCCTTCATGGCCTCCGGGTACCGCGCCAAGTTCGCCGGCACCTGGAGCAAGCACGAGCTGCGCAGGGCCTACGACGCGTTCGTGGCGCTGCCGACCCAGTGGCGGCGCGAGAAGCAGGGCTTTCGCTGGGTCGGCGGCTGGTTCCTGCGCGAGAACGCGGCGCCGGTGCTCGAGCTGGTCGCCGGCTCGCGCGTGCTGCGCGAACTGGTCGAGGTCGACGCGTTCGTGGACCACGCGGCGAAGGACGGCCAGTGGCTCGCGGGCGAACTGGCCCCGCGGCTCGCCTGCATCGCGGGGCTCGAGGCCACGACGGGCCTGGCGCTGGCTGCGAACTGACGGCCTCGCCGGGACCGCGTGGCCGGCGTCAGAACGCGAACGCGAAGCCGGCCGCGACGACGTACGCCTGGGAGTGGTTGTGCCCGATGCTGTTCTTCTCGAGCGAGACCTGGTCGGACGCTTCGATCCGCAGCCCGACGGCGTCGTTCAGCCAGTAGCGCAGTCCCGCCCCGACGAGGGCGGCGTTCCCGCGGTCGCTGCCGCCGCCGCCATCGCGGCGCAGCGTGCTGGCTGCGCCGCCCGCCAGCAGGTAGGGCCACAGCGCGCGCGTGCGCAGCGGGGACCACAGGGCGGCCAGCGACACGGGTACGTCGTCCAGGCTGAGACCGTTCACGCGGTCTTCCTGGGTGGGCGTGAATCCCACGCCGGCTTCGAGGGCCCACGCCGGTCCCCACCCGTACCCGAGCCGCGCGCCGAAGTGGATCGCGTCCTTGAGCGTGTGGTGCGTCAGTTCGTTGGGCGTCCGGTCGTACGTCGTGAACCCGGTGAGCTGGGAGCACTCGAAATGCCGGCCGGCCGGCGCGGCGTGCACGGGCGTCGCGCCACACGCGAGCAGCGCGACGAACACGAAGGCGAAACGGCGACGCATGCAGCCTCCCTGCCTGCGAAAGAAGGTCGGCGGGCGCGATCGCCCGCCGTCACCCGGTGCCTCAGTCGTCGGTGCTGAAGATCTTGAAGCGGCCCTTGCGCTCGGCCACCGCGCGCAGCCACTTCATCTGCACCTCGGCGCCCTGGTCGTTGACCGCCACGAGCTTCACGCGCATGTGCAGCGTGAAGTTCTTGTACTGGTAACTGGAGTCGCTCTGGATCCGGACGAACCTCCAGTCGTCCCCGCCGTAGTCCGACAGCGCCCCCGCGACTCCCGACTTGAGCCGCTGGTCCAGCGAGGTCCACGCGTCCTGCCACGTCAGCCCCGTGATCGGGCGGCTCTGGGGGAACTCCCTCCACATGATGTCGCGGAACTCGGCGTCGGTGACGCACAGCGCCGAGAGCGAGTCGCGGCTCGAGTGGTGCAGCGACCAGCACAGGGCGCGGCCCAACTCGTCGAGGCTCTTCACGCCGCCGGTGAACGGCTTCTTCACCAGGGGCGCGTTCGTGCGCCGACCCAGCGCCACCGACGCCGACTCCGGGTCGACGATGTAGTACCAGCCGGGCGAATCCTTGAGCGACGGCCGCGTCGCCGGTGGCGCGGGCTTCTCCGCGGGCGCCGGCTTCGGCGCCGGCGCGGGCGCGGCGCCGAGCGTCGTGGCGAGGATGAGCCCGAGCGCGGTGAGTGCCCCGATACCCCACCCTCCAGTCGCTCGCGATGTCGTGCGCGGATGCCGTGCCTGCCGGCTCATGGGCGTTTCCTTCATCGGTTGTAGCTCCAGGCGATCGAGTAGCTGCGACCCTTGCGGTACGACGAAAGTTCCTTGCCGCCCTGCAGCTGGCGGACGGTGGGATCGAGCAGGTTCCTGGCGCCCAGCTTGAGGCTCATGGCCTTCACCGGCGCGAAGAGCGCCGTCACGTCGAGCGCGCCGCAGGGCTGCTCGTAGACATTGCCGAGCGGGCCCTCGGCCAGCTCGGTGAGTCGCTTGCCGGTGAACGCCGCGAGCACGGCCAGGTCCACGTCGCGCTTCGGCGACGTGTACCCGAGCGACGCGTTCACCAGGTAGCTCGCCTGGCCCTGCAGGGGATGCTCGTTCGCGGTGGTCTGGTTCGTCCCCGGGTGCTCGAGCAGCTTCACGTTCGAGGAGATGAACGTGGCGTTGGAGTTGAGCGACAGGCCGCGCAGCGGCCGCCAAACGCGCCCGAGGCTGCTCCGGGCTTCGAACTCCCACCCGTAGTTGCGCCCGCCGAAGGAGTTCCGCGGGACGAGGATGTTCGGCGAGCCGGCCTGGATGACCTGCTCGATCGGGTCGCGGAGCCGCTTGTAGAAGAAGCCGGCCGCGAACAGTTCCGACAGGCCGGGAAAAACCTCGGCGCGCACGTCGTAGTTGTCGATCAGGGCACGGTGCAGGTTCGGATTGCCGCCCACCTGGTAGCCCGCGACGTACTCGAGCGAGCGGCTGGAGGAGAGTTCGTTGAGGTCGGGACGGGAGATGGTCTGGCTCGCCGCGAACCGCAGGTTCGCCCGGTCCACGACCGACCAGGTCAGGTTCGCGGACGGCAGCCAGTCGAGCGTCTCGAAGCGGCCGTCGATGTGCCCGGCCTGCGCGAGATCGCTCTCCTTGACGTACAGCGGCAGGTTGACGATGTCCTGGTAGCCGCGCTCGCGCCGCACGCCGAAGTTGCCGCGCACCGCGCGCCCGAACGGCAGGTCCATGGTCACGTACGCCGCTTCCACGCGCTGCCGGGCGCGGTAGTTGTCCCCCGGCAGCGTCGCCTCGACCACGTAGGCGGTGGTGTCGGCGAAGATGGCCTCGGGCGTCTGGGTCTTGCCCACCGTGTTGCCGTAGTAGGTGTTGAATCGGCGGTAGTGGTTGGTCCGATCCTTCACCTGGCTGTCGAAGCCGGCGACGAACTTGCCCGAGCCCCACGAGCGGAACGACAGCGGGATCGCCTGCGAGACCGTCACGCCGTGGCCGCTGTCCTTCAGGTCGCCGTATTCGCGCACGCCGGGCGAGCCGATCGTCCAGTTGGATCCGTTCGTGGGTCGCTTGTCGTAGATGGTCTCGCGCCGGTCCGGCTGCTGGCGACGCGCCTCGGATCGCGAGACGGCCCAGTCGATCTTCGAGTGGAAGAGTCCGGGCAGCTCGTGCGCGCCCTCGACCGAGCCCGAGGCGATGCTGCGCTCGACGTACATGAGGCGCGTCGCCCGGTGGCTGATGTACTGGTTCACGCCGTAGGGGCGGTTGTGGTCGGGCCCTTCGTAGATGCGGACCTCGTCGTCGGCGTTGTTCGTGTAGAGCCCGCGGACGTGCACCGTGTTGCCGGGCGAGAGCCGGACGCTCACCGCCGAGACGCCGCCCAGCTGGACGTTCTCGTTCCAGCGGTCGGACACGTAGTCGTACAGGGTGTCGCGCAGGCCGTCGAAGTAACGGGCGGCCGAGCGCTGGTAGTCGAAGTTGCGGGCGTAGCTCCAGGTCTGCAGCAGCCCCAGCCGGTGCCCGAGCAGGTCGAACTCGTCTCCGTACGACGCCGAGTAGCTGGCGTTGGGGATCGCGCGCTCCGAGGTGGCCGACCAGACGTTCGAGAAGCTCCTCGCCAGCTTCTTCAGCACGCTGGGCTGGAAGCCCGAGCCGTCGAGGTAGCTGTACTCGAACACGGGCTGGTCCCCCGTGATCTGGTACACCGCGTCGGGAATCCCCCGCGAGTCCGCCCCGAACCCGAAGAGGTCGCGGCTCGAGGAGCGGTAGGTCTTCCGGTCGCGGAACGTCACGCCGTCCTCGTAGCCCTGGCTCATCGAGAGCGACCAGGTGCGCGCGCCGGGGAAGTCCCGCGTGCGCACCTGCACGTCGCCGCCGCCGAACTCGCCGGGGCGGTCGGCCGTGTAGGTCTTCTGGACCGTGATGTGGTCGAGCAGGCCCGCCGGCACCAGGTCGAGCGGCACGACGCGCTTGTTCTGCTCCGGGCTGGCGATGCGCACGCCGTCGACTTCGGTGGAGCTGTAGCGCTCGCCCAGGCCGCGCACGAAGACGTACTTGCCGTCGGTCACCGAGAGACCCGTGACCCGCCGCAGCACCTCGGCCGCGTTCTTGTCGGGCGTGCGGCGTACCTGCTCGGCGCTCACCGCGTCGCCCACCGACGCCGCCTTCCTGCGGGTCTGGATCAGAGCGACGTCCGTGTTGGTCTTCGCCTGCGCCTCGACCACGACCTCCTTCTGCAGGATGGCCTCGAGCTGCAGGGCGACGTTGACCGGCACCAGGTCGCCGGCGGTCACGGCGATGTCCGCGACCGCCTGCGCCGTGTACGAGATGGCGCGCACGCGCAGGGTGTAGCGGCCGGGCGCGACCTCGAAGAGGTAGGTGCCGTCGGCGTTGGTGTAGCCGCCGACCGGGTGTTGCGTGCTGTCGGCCGGGACCAGCGACACGTCTGCGAAGCCGATGGGCTCGCCGCTGTCGGCGGCGATCACCTTGCCGCGCACCTTCCCGAGCGGCGCGGCCGCCGCGGCACCGGCGAGCAGTCCCGCGGTGAGAAGGATCGCGCTCACCGCACCGAGGATGCGCCGCGCCGCCGAGCCGCTGCGGCCCGGGAACGTCACGGCGTCCCCACTCCGGGGTCGAATCGAGTCAGGTCCCGACGTCGGCCGAACTGCACGGGCGTGGATTCGCATTCCGTCAACGTCTCCTCGTCTTGCACGCCGTAGCCCAGCCGGGCCATCTGGCCCGGCTGGGCGCCGGTCGAATCGGTCTGCCGCGGGTCAGTTGACGCGGGCGATCTTGCCGCTGCCCTGCCCGTGGTCGGTGATGACGCGGTAGAAGTACATGCCGCTCGGCACCTCGTGATCGAGGCTCCAGTTCACGTTGTGCGGACCGGCCGACATGCGTCCCTGCGCCAGCGACTGCACCAGCCGGCCGTCGGCGGAATAGATCTCGACCGAGACCGGTCCTTCCTGCGGGAGCGTGAACGACAGGCTCACCTGGTTGCGGAAGGGGTTCGGCTGGCCACGGACCAGGAACACGTTGCCGGACGAGACCTGCTCGCCCACCGCGGCCGTCGCGCTGCAGAAGAGCACCCCGTTCGCCGGGATGGCGGCGCAGTGCGCGTTCCACGTGGCGTCGTGCTCGACACCGATGCCGCCGGTCTTGAAGTACGCCATGATCGAGTTGAGCAGCGTGTACGACACGCCGCGGCGCCAGTGCGCGCCGAACGTGGGGCCGGGGAACTGCGTGCCGTCGTCCACGCGCTGGTCGCCGATGAACGTGAAGTTCGCGAGCTCGATGTGCGAGCGGCCCGAGCAGACCAGCTGGTCGTACGGCGCGGTCTCGGTGTTGTCGGCTTCCAGGCCGTGGTCGCCGTTCTGGCCGCCGGACTGCGAGTAGCCGGGCGACTGGCGGAAGATGCAGAACTGGGCGCGATTGCGGGCACCCATCTGGATGTCGTAGCCGTCGTCGTGGCCGCCGACGCCGATCAGGTGCCTGGCGTCCATCGAGCCGCCGAACCACTCGAACGAATCGTCGTCGCCTTCGAAGGCCTCGCAGTAGTCCACCCGGGTGTTCTTGCCGACCGCGCAGAAGGTGAACGAGTTCAGCTCGTTGTTGGGCGAGCGCTCCTTGCCGGCGTATTCGACGCGCACGTAGCGCAGCTGGCCCGAGCCGTCGAGGTCGTTGTTGCCGCCGTAGTAGCCGACGAATCCGCCCTCCGCCACCGCGGAGTCGCCCGCGCACACGTTCGCGGGCGGCACGTCGGCCCTGGCGCGGCCGAGCAGGTAGATGCCGCCGCAATCGCCGTGCGCCATGCTGCCGGGCGCCTGCGCCGACGTGATGATGATCGGGTCACACGCGGTGCCGACGGCGTGGATGCGGCCGCCGCGCTCCACGACGATCGTGCCGACCGAGGGCTTGTCCTCGAAGATCACGACGCCCGGGGCGACCGTCAGGTGCGCCTGGTCCTTGATGCGGAGCTGGCCGACCACGAGGTAGTTGCTGTCCGGGCCGAAGTACTGGCTCGACGAGAGGATGCTGACGTTGTTGTAGATCGCGAGCGGGCGCGGGTTCGGCATGCCGGCGAGGTGGATGTCCTGGCGGTTGGCGCCCGTCGAATCGTAGTAGGTCCAGCCCAGCGTCCAGTCGGTGCCGGCCGGGTCGATCGCGCCGATGTAGCACGTTTGCTCGAAGAACCCGTCGTTGGGCACCACGACCGCACCACCGGCCGCGGCGGCGCCATTCGGCTTCCAGTTCGGCAGCACGTTCGGCTGGTAGAGCGCGCCCGAGATGCCGGGGTCCGCGTAGCGGTTGTGGGTGAAGGAGACGGTGCCGAGGACGCTCGCGTCGTAGCCGATGGGGCACGCGCCCGTCGCGGGGGACAGCGTCAGGAACTGCTGCGCCAGCGTCTGGCCGGGCTGGCCGACGAGGTTGCTGAAGAAGATGTTGCCGTCGGGCTTGAGCTGGGCGCGGGCGCCGCCGGCCACCAGCGCGAGCAGGCCGAGCGCGGTGACGCCGGCCCGCAGAACCGTTTTCGCAGAGCGATGCATGTCGCCTCCCTGAGGGGGTTGTCGTGAACTCGTGCCGCGGGGCATCCGCCGAGCGCCGGCCACTTCGCGGAGAAGCCGCTCGGGCGAAGCGGAAACTCGGGTGATCGCGGTCGGCCTCGCCGTGGTGGAAGGGGCT
>CAZIXL010000027.1:0-13249 GCA_964542885.1 uncultured bacterium | reverse complement strand
GTCTGCGTCTACACCCCGTTGAAGCAGATGGCGCCAGTCGCGCTCCTGATCGGCTCGATCCCGGGGGCGATGCCTCCATTGATGGGCTGGTCCGCCGTCACGGGCGGCACCGAGTGGCCGGGGCTCGTGCGGCGGCGTACAGTCCCGGGCCCGCGACCACGGGAACAACGCCATGACCCTCCACGACGCCTCCCGAACCTTCGCGCTCGACCGGCTCGAGCCGCCCGACGTCCCCGAGGCCCTGTCGTTCCTCGACGACGATCCGGTGGCCAACGTGTACCTCGTGGCGCTCGTGCTGCGCGACGCGTTCGCCCGGCCGCGTGACGAGTTCTGGGCGGCGCGACGCGCCGGGCGCATCACCGCGCTGCTCTACCTCGGCGGCCACTCCGGCGCGGTACTGCCGCTCGGCGACGACGAGGCGGCGCTGCGCGCGCTCGGCGAGATGGCGCGCACGCGCGTGCCCGACCTGCCCGAGCGCTTCCAGGTCACGGGCCCCTACCGCTCGGTCGGCGCGCTGCTCGAGACGTTCCCGGGTCCGCAGCTGCCGCACCGCCTGCGCCGGCGGCAGATCTACATGTCGCTGCCCGCCGGCGCACTGCCCGTGATCCCCCGCCTGCCCGAGTTGCGCACGGCGCGGCGGGAGGACTACGCGATGGTCTACGAGACCGGCGCGATGCTGCGCGCCGAGGAGTTGCTCGAAGACCCGCGCGACGTGGACCCGACCGGGTACGCGCGGCGCACCGAGGAGGACTGCCGCGACGGCCACACGTGGGTGTGGCGCGACGCGCGCGGGCTGGTGTTCCGCGCCAGCGTCAGCGCGCTCACCGCGGACGCGGCGCAGGTCTCGGGCGTCTGGACAGCGCCCGGCCATCGCAACCAGGGCGTCGCCCGGCGCGCCCTCGCCGAGCTGTGCGCACGGCTGCACCAGCGCTCGCGCGAGGTGTGCCTGTTCGTGAACGACACGAACGCGCCGGCCATCGCGCTCTACCACCGCCTCGGCTTCGCCGACCGACTGGCGTGGGGCTCGGCGTTCTTCGTCCGGCCCTCGTGAAACCGCGCCCCGCGCGGCGTCCGTAGCGCGTCGCGACGCTTGACCGGAACGCGCGGTGTTGGCAGGTTGGCCGCGCCGCTCCCCGCGCGTTCAAGGACGAACCGTTTCGAAGGGAGAGTCCCCGTGAAGAAGCACCTCCTGCTCCTCGCCGCCGTCGCCGCCGGGATGCTCGCGACGCAGGCGGCCTCCGCCCAGGTGTTCGGGCAGCTCGGCGGCGCCCGGCCGCTCGACATGAACTCCCGCCTCTTCGGCGCGTACGCCGGTTTCTCGAAGAGCGAGTCGGAGCTGTTCGCGCAGTTGCGGCTCAGCTTCTACCCGGGCGTCGACTTCGGCTTCCAGGGCGGCCTCTCGCGCGTGAGCGTGAACGACCACAGCCGCACGACGGTCAAGCTCGGCGGCGACTTCAAGGCCGCCGTGCTGCGGGCCAGCGAGTCGTCCCCGATCGACCTCTCGCTCGGGGCGGCGCTGGGCGTGAGCTCGGCCGAGGACTTCAACCTGCTCGGCGTCGGGCCCGAGATCGTCGCGAGCCGGACGTGGGCGACGGGCACGGGTTCGAACCTCACCGCCTACTCGGGCCTCGTCCTGCTTTTCACGCGCAGCGATCTCGGCACCTCGACCAACAACGACGTCTCGGTCCCCATTCGCTTCGGCGTGTCCTTCGAGCCGAACCAGGACCTGCGGCTGCTCGCCGAGGTCACGGTCGCCGCCAGCGACCAGATCAACGACGACCTCAAGTTGACGCTCGGGGCCAACTTCCCGTTCTGACGGCAAGCGCTCCGTCCCGGGGTTTGTTCGGCGATCAGGCACAATCGCCCAGCGTCATGGTCTGCAACGCGTTGCGCGTCCGGCTTTCGGGGCTTGTCGCCCCTTGGGGGGGGTGCTAGCCTCCAGCCACTCGCAAACGCAGCCCGCCAGGGCGGACGCGCGAGACCCACTGGCAATGACCACAAAACAATAGAAAGCAACGGCTTAGGCAGTCGGTTCTACGCGGGCTCCCTCGACCGCGCCCCGCCGCCCGCCGTCGTCCCCGCCGGGCTGTGCACAACCTGTGGAGGGAACAGGTCACACCGCTTGATAACGCGTTGTTTTACAGTGTTTTCCATCGTTTCACCTCATTGTGGATAGATTGCGCTTCACATTTCCACAAACGCCCCCTTCCGCAGGGCCCGAGGCCGCGATTGAACGCGGTTCTCGCCACCTCGAACCCTGTGGATAAAGCTCGAAACCATCTCTGCAAGGATCGTGGATATGGCCGTCCAACCCGCCCTGCCGGAGGAGCGCACGCACCTCTGGGAGCAGGTCCTCGTGTCGGTGAGGGGCAGGCTCGGTAGCCACCAGGCGTTCGACACCTGGTTCAAGCCCATCCGCCCGCGCGAACTCGGACCGCGGCTCGTGGACCTCGAGGTCCCCAACGCCTTCTTCGTGGACTGGATCCACGAACACCACCTCGCGACGCTCCGCCTCGCCCTGCACGACGTCATGGGCGCCACCCCGGAAGTGCGCTTCACCCCCCGCGAGCCCGCGCACGCGCCACTGCCGAAGGCCCAGGTTCCCGGCCCGGCGATGGTCCCGAGCGCGGCCCCGCCGGCGGCGGTCACGCGTACGAGCCGGATGTGGCTCGAGACGCCGCTCAACCCCCGCCTCACGTTCGAGACCTTCGTCGTCGGCCCCAGCAACCGCTTCACGCACGCCGCGAGCCGCGGCGTCGCCGAGAGGCCGGGCGCGCTGTACAACCCGCTGTTCATCCACGGCGGCTCGGGCCTGGGCAAGACGCACCTGCTGCACGCGATCGGGCACGCGGTGAAGCACGAGCGGCCGAGCGCCCGCATCCTCTATCTGTCCGCCGAGCGCTTCACGAACGAACTGATCTACGCGATCCAGCACGGCCAGACGCTGCAGTTCCGCAACCGCTACCGCGGCGTCGACGTCCTGCTGATCGACGACGTCCAGTTCCTGGCGGGCAAGGAGAGCACCCAGGAGGAGTTCTTCTACACGTTCAACGCGCTCCGCGACGTGCACAAGCAGGTCGTGGTGACCGCGGACAAGCCGCCGAAGGACATCGAGAAGCTCGAGGATCGCCTGATTTCGCGTTTCAACCAGGGGCTCGTGGCGGACCTCCAGCAGCCCGATCTCGAGACGCGCATCGCCATCCTGCGCAACCGCTGCGAGCAGGAAGGCGCCGGCCTGATGCTCCCGGACGACGTTCTGCTGCTGCTGGCGGACCGCATCCGGGGCAACGTCCGCGATCTCGAGGGCTGCCTCGTGCGGCTGCTCGCGTGGGCGTCGCTGGCGCACCGCGAGATCACGCTGGACCTGGCCGAGGAGGTCCTCGCGCAGTACGTGGACGTGGAGCCCGACAAGCTCACGCCCGAGCGCATCCTCGCCGCCGTGGGCGATCGCTTCGGCGTGAAGAGCGACGCGCTGGTCGGCAAGCGGCGCACGCAGCTCGTGGCGCTGCCCCGCCAGGTGGCGATGTACCTCATGCGCCAGCTCACGGACCTCTCGCTGGTCGAGATCGGCCGCACGTTCGGGGGCCGGGACCACACGACCGTGCTGTACGCGTGCGAGAAGGTCGCCCGCCTCGTGAACAGCGAGGACGCCATGCGCGAGAAGATCAACGGGCTCATTTCCACGCTCGCGTCTGGATGAGGTGTGCATAAGCTGTGGATGGCTGGGGAGACTTCGGCCGGACCCGTCACGATGTCGAAACGACGTGGAAAACCAGCCGGTTGTCCCCAGCCTCCCCGGCGAGTTCAAGCCCTTGCCCCGAGCGTGCTTGAGCGCCAGTTCGTGCCGTTGTGCACACTTTCCACGCGACCTACTACCACTGCCTTTCTTATTTATTGAAAGACAAGAAGTTAGAAGGCATTACGGGGGTAGGAAATCGCTTGCAGCACGCAAGGTCGGTGCCTATGATGCATCCGCCTTCCTCCAACCCCCTCTCGAGGCCCGACTCGCGACGGCGGAAGCTGCGATCAGACATGAAGTTCCTACTCGTCAGGGAGTGACCGTATGGACCTCTCCATCCAGCAGGGCGATCTGGTCTTTGCCGTGGGTCGGGCCCTCGGATCGGTACAGCAGCGAAGCACCCAGCCCATCCTGAACTGCGTGCTCCTCGAGGCCGACAAGAACGGCCTCCGGGTGACCGGCACCGACATGGACGTGACGACCTCCGTCCTGGTGCCCTGCACGGTTCGCACCCCCGGGCGCTCGGCCGTCGTGGCCCGCCATTTCCACGAAGTCGTGCGCAAGATGCCGAAGGGGGCCGTCTCCCTGGCGCTCTCCGGTAACCAGTGCGAGGTGCGCTACGGCGACGGCAAGGGTTGGTCGCGCTTCCCCGTGCAGTCGGCGGACGAGTTCCCGCGCGTCCCCGAGTTGAAGGGCGGCTCGACGATCACCCTCGAGGGCGACGCGCTGGCCCGCATGGTCGAGCGGACGGCGTACGCGACGTCGGACGAGCCGGCGCGCCCGCAGTTGAACGGCGTGTTCGTGCACGGCAACGACAAGCACATCGCGTTCGTCGCGACGGACGGCCACCGCCTGGCGCGCAGTACGCGCGACGGCGCGTTCGGCGAACTGTCGAAGGACGGTGTGATCGTGCCCGGGCGCGTGTTCGCGACCGTGAGCAAGTTCGCGCAGGAAGCCACGAGCCCGGTCGAGGTCCGCATCGCGGACGGCCGCAACCACGCGGGCTTCTCGACCCAGGTCGGCGAGTACCGCGTGCAGGTGTTCGCGCGCCTCATCGAGGGCCCGTACCCGAACTACGAGCAGGTGATCCCGAAGGACAACCCGCGCGAACTGATCGTGGCGCGCACGGACCTGATCGAAGCCGTGGACATCGTCGCCTCGCACGCGGACACGAGCACGCAGCAGATCCGCTTCTCGCTCCGCGGCGGCAAGTTCTCGGTGTCGTCGGCCACGGCCGACTTCGGCGCCGGCGAGCAGTCGGTCGAGGCCGAGTACGGCGGCGAGGACATGGAGATCGGGTACAACGCGAAGTACCTGCTCCAGATCCTGCGCAGCATCCCGACGGAGCGTGTCGTGGTGCGCCTCAAGACCGCGCTGTCGGCCGGTATCGTGGAGCCCGTGGGCGCCACACCGCAGGCCGACGAGAAACTGCTCTGCCTGATCATGCCGCTGCGCCTGCCGGACGCGGTGGGATGAGCATGAAGTCACTCGCGTCGATCCTCCCGGGCGTCCTGAGGGACCTCCGGCTCGAGGACGGCGCGGCCGGCTGGCGCGCGGTGGCCGACTGGCCGGCGCTGGCGGGGGAGAGGATCGCGAAGCGAACGCGCGCCGTCTCGTTCCGGGACGGCGTGATGACGATCGAGGTCGAGGGATCGGCCTGGATGCACGAGCTCGGGTTTCTCCGGCGCGAGCTCGTGAGGCGGGCGAACGAGCACGTGGGCGCGAAGGTGGTGCGCGACGTGCGGTTCGTGCCGGCACGGGGAGGGAGCCCGCGATGCTGACTCGAGAAGGAGACGCGACGTTGACCGAAGACCGCAAGGGTCACCACTACGACGCCACCAGCATCACCGTCCTCGAGGGACTCGAGGCGGTGCGCAAGCGTCCCGCGATGTACATCGGCGACATCGGGGTGCGCGGCCTCCACCACCTCATCTGGGAGGTCGTGGACAACGCGGTGGACGAGGCCCTGGCCGGCTTCTGCACCGAGGTCGAGGTCGTGATCGAGAAGGAGGGAAGCCTGGCGGTCCGCGACAACGGCCGCGGCATCCCGACCGACATGCACGCGACGACCAAGCGCCCCGCGCTCGAGGTCGTGATGACCACGCTGCACGCCGGCGGCAAGTTCGACAGCAACTCGTACAAGGTGTCCGGCGGCCTGCACGGCGTGGGTGTCTCGTGCGTGAACGCGCTGTCCGAGTCGTGCTACGTCGAGGTCCTGCGCGACGGCAAGGTGTACTCGCAGGAGTACGAGCGCGGCATCCCGAAGTACGACATGAAGACGCGGCCCGCCGAGAAGCGCGAAAAGGGCTCCGGGACGCTCGTGCGCTTCAAGCCGGACGTGAAGATCTTCGAGGTCACCGACTTCCACTACGACACGGTCGCGGCGCGGCTGCGCGAGCTGGCGTTCCTGAACAGCGGGCTGCTCATCGGGCTGAAGGACGACCGGACGGGCAAGAGCGCCTCGTACCAGTACAAGGGCGGCATCCTCGAGTTCGTGAAGTACCTCAACACGAACAAGGAGACGCTGCACGCGAAGCCGGTGTTCTTCTCGCGCGAGCGCGACAACGTCTCGGTCGAGGTGGCATTCCAGTACAACGACAGCTACGCCGAGACGCTGCTGTCGTTCGTGAACAACATCAACACGATCGAGGGCGGCACCCACGTCGGCGGGTTCCGGGCGGCGCTCACGCGCACGCTCACGAACTACGCGAGCCGCGAGGGACTCACGAAGAACGTGAAGGCCGACATCACCGGCGAGGACGTTCGCGAGGGCCTCACCGCCGTCATCTCGATCAAGATGCAGAACCCGCAGTTCGAAGGGCAGACCAAGACCAAGCTCGGCAACAACGAGATCAAGGGCGCGGTCGAGAGCGTCGTGGGTGAGGGGCTCCGCGAGTTCTTCGAGGAGACGCCCTCGGTGGCGCGCAAGATCGTCGACAAGATGGTCGCGGCCGCCCGCGCCCGCGAGGCGGCGCGCAAGGCGCGCGACCTGGCGCGGCGCAAGACGATCCTCGACGGCGGTTCGCTGCCGGGCAAGCTCGCCGACTGCGCGTGGGACAACCCCGAGGAGTGCGAGCTGTACATCGTCGAGGGCGACTCGGCCGGCGGCAGCGCCAAGCAGGGCCGGGATCGCCGCTTCCAGGCCATCCTGCCGATCCGCGGCAAGATCCTGAACGTCGAGAAGGCCCGCATCGACAAGATCCTCGCGAACGAGGAGATCCGCAGCATCATCACGGCGCTCGGCGCCGGGGTGAAGGACGAGTTCGACATCGCCAAGCTGCGGTACCACCGCATCATCCTCATGGCCGACGCCGACGTGGACGGCGCGCACATCCGCACGCTGCTGCTCACGTTCCTGTTCCGCGAACTGAAGCCGCTCGTGGACGCCGGCCACGTGTACATCGCCCAGCCGCCGCTCTTCCTCGTGAAGTCGGGCAAGGAGGAGATCTACTGCTTCGACGAGCGGGAGCGCGACGAGGCGATCAAGCGGATCGATCGCAAGAACGTGATGGTCCAGCGCTACAAGGGCCTCGGCGAGATGAACCCCGAGCAGCTGTGGCGTACGACCATGAACCCCGACACCCGAACGCTGGTGCGCGTCACCACCGAGGACGCCGTCGCCGCCGACAGCATCTTCACGATTCTCATGGGCGAGCACGTCGAGCCCCGGCGACAGTTCATCGAGGAGAACGCGCTCGCGGTGAAGAACCTGGACATCTGATGCGCATCCTACGACCGTTTTTCGCGGCCCTGCTGCTCGGGGCCATGGGCGCCGGTACCGCTGCGGCCGGGCCCTCGATTCCCGCGCCGGACTACGTGCTGGCCGTGGGCGCCACGCTCGGCGCCAACTCGAATCCCTCCGGCGGCGGGGCCTCGGCCGCGCTGTCGGTGCTCTGGCCGATCGAGCCGCGCATTCGCGTCGGCGTGCAGGGCTACGCGGACGACATCGGCACCGACCTCGTGCAGTTGCGCGACCCCAACGACGGCACGCCGCTCGGGCCCGCCGCCGACCTGCACCGCTGGACGTGGGGTGCCGCGTGGCGCGTCGAAGCCGACACCTGGACGCACGGCAAGTGGGCCTCCGGCGTCTCGGGGGCGTGGGGCTGGTGGCGCGTCGAGGACGACCGCCGCGGCGACCTGGTCCACGCGGCGAGCGCGGTCGGGCTGCGCGTGGGGGCCGACCTGCGGCGCGACCTCGGGCACGGGCGCGCGCTCGGCATCGAAGCGAACTTCCATCGGCTCGCGCACGATCCCCACGCGGATTGGCGGCGGGTCGAACGCTACGCCACGGTCGCGCTCCAGCTGCGCTGGGCGGCCGCGGACCTCCACGATTGACGATCGCTCGAGGACCCGGGGCGCACAGGAGGTGCGCCGCCTGACCGGGTCCGGCGAAGAACGAGGGAAACGGACATGCCGCTGAACGATCGATCGAAGATCGTCGAGATGAACATCGAAGAAGAGATGAAGACCAGTTACATCAATTATTCGATGTCGGTCATCGTCTCCCGCGCGCTGCCGGACGTGCGCGACGGCCTCAAGCCCTCCCAGCGGCGCATCCTGGTCGCGATGAACGACCTGAACCTCGCGCCGGGCCGCGGCTACCGAAAGTGCGCCAAGATCGCCGGCGACACCTCGGGCAACTACCACCCGCACGGCGAAGGCGTCGTGTATCCCACGCTCGTGCGCCTCGCGCAGGACTGGGTCATGCGCTACCCGCTGGTGGACGGGCAGGGCAACTTCGGCTCGATCGACGGCGACGCGCCCGCGGCCATGCGCTACACCGAGGCCCGGCTCACCGCGCTCGCGGTCGAGGCGCTCAACGACCTCGAGAAGAACACGGTCGACTTCCGGCCCAACTACGACGAGACGCGCGAGGAGCCCTCGGTGCTGCCGTCGGTGGTGCCGAACCTGATCGTGAACGGCTGCTCGGGCATCGCCGTCGGCATGGCGACCGAGGTCCCGCCGCACAACCTGCGCGAGATCTGCGACGCGATCGTCGCGATCATCGACAGGCCGGAGCTGCCCGAGGACGAGCTGCTGCGCATCGTCAGCGGCCCGGACTTCCCGACCGGCGGCATCATCTACGGCACGCAGGGCATCCGCGACTGCTACCGCACCGGGCGCGGCATCATGAAGGTCCGCGCGCGCGTGCAGGTGGAGGAGGGCAAGGGTGGCCGCATGAGCCTGGTCGCGACCGAGATCCCGTTCCAGGTCAACAAGGGCGGGCTGCTCGAGAAGATCGCCGACATGGTGCGCGACGGGAAGGTCGCGGGCATCAGCGACCTGCGCGACGAGTCGGACCGCGACGGCATGCGGATCGTGATCGAGCTGAAGAAGGACGCGAACCCGAAGGTCGTGCTGAACAACCTGTTCGTGCACACCCCGCTGCAGACTTCGGTCGGCGCCATCATGCTCGCGCTGGTCGACAATCGCCCGCAGGTGCTGACGCTGCGCGGCGTCCTCGACCAGTACGTGCGCCACCGCCGCGAAGTCGTGCGGCGGCGGACCGAGTTCGACCTCGCCGAGGCCGAGCGCCGCGCGCACATCCTCGAAGGCCTCAAGATCGCGCTCGACAACCTCGACGCGGTCATCGCGCTGATCCGCGCGTCGAAGGACCCGGAAGAGGCGCGCGAAGGCCTGATGAAGAAGTTCAAGCTCAGCGAGATCCAGGCCAACGCGATCCTCGAGATGCGCCTGCAGCGCCTGACCGGCCTCGAGCGCGACAAGATCGAGAAGGAATACCTCGAGGTCATCCAGCTGATCGAGAAGCTGCGGTCGATCCTGGCGAGCGAGAAGAAGATGCTCGCGATCATCCAGGACGAGGTCCGGCGCCTGCGCGACAAGTACGGCGACGAGCGCCGCACGCAGATCGTGGCCGAAGAGGGCGAGATCAACTACGAGGACACCATCGAGCAGAAGGACATGGTGATCACCATCTCGCACGCGGGCTACATCAAGCGCCAGGAGGTCACGGCGTACCGCGCCCAGCGGCGCGGCGGCAAGGGCGTGATCGGCGCGCGCACCAAGGACGACGACTACATCGAGCACCTGTTCATCGCGAACACGCACGCCTACCTGCTGTTCCTGACGGACAAGGGCCGCTGCTACTGGCTCAAGGTGCACGAGATCGAGCAGGCCGGCCGCATGGCCAAGGGCCGCCCGCTCGTGAACCACCTCGAGGGCCTGAGTCGCGAGGAGAAGGTGCAGGCGGTGGTCGCCGTGAAGACGTTCGACGACCAGCACTACCTCGTCTGCGCGACCCGCAAGGGCCTCATCAAGAAGACCGTGCTCTCGGCGTACGGCAACGTGCGCAAGGCCGGCATCAACGCGGTGCTGCTCGAGGAGGGCGACGCGCTGATCGAAGCCATGATCACCGACGGGACGCAGGACATCATCCTGGCCAAGAAGAAGGGCCTGGCGATCCGCTTCCACGAGAACGAGGTGCGTGCCATGGGCCGCACCGCGTACGGCGTGAAGGCGGTGACGCTCGACGACGAGCAGGACGAGGTCGTGAGCATGGTCGGCGTCATGCGACAGGCGACGCTGCTCGCGGTGACCGAGAACGGCTACGGCAAGCGCAGCGAGATGTCCGAGTACCGCGTGTCGCACCGCGGCGGCAAGGGCATCATCACGATCAAGACCACGGAGCGGAACGGCGACGTCGTGGCGGTGAAGGAAGTCGTCGACGGCGACGAGCTCATGATCATCACGCGGCAGGGCCAGATGATCCGCATGCCCGTGAAGGGCATCTCCGTGCTCGGTCGCAACACGCAGGGCGTGCGGCTCGTGAACCTGTCCGAACCGACCGAGGGCGAGCTGCTGCCCGACGCGGTCTCGGGCGTGACGCGGGTCGTTTCGGAGGACGAGGACGCCGACGCGGGTGGGGCGGAGCCCGGGCCCGCGGAGGCGTAGCCCCGACGGCATGGCGAAGATCTCGGAATCGACGGTCAGCCGGCTCTCGCACTACTACCGCGTGCTCGAAGAAGTCGCCGCCGAGGGCGGCAAGGTCATCTCGTCGCAGCTCCTGGCCGAGCGCGAGGGCATCACCTCGGCGCAGGTGCGCAAGGACCTCTCGTACTTCGGGTCGTTCGGGCGGCGGGGCCTCGGCTACAGCGTCGAGCACCTGCGCTCGCAGATCCGCGGCATCCTCGGCCTGGACCGGCGCTGGCGCGTCGCCGTGGTCGGGGCCGGCCACATCGGCTCGGCGCTGATCGCCTACCGCGGCTTCGCCTCGCAGGGCTTCGACATCGTGGCGGTCTTCGACACCGACCCGCAGCAGGTGGGGCGCTCCGACGGCGGCCTGACGGTGCGCCACGCGGAGCAGCTCTCGGCCGAGGACGCGATCGACATCGGCGTCATCGCCACGCCGGTGCGTGCCGCGCAGGACGTGGCCGACGCGCTCGTCGCCGCGGGCGTGCGCGGCATCCTCAACTTCGCGCCGCGCAAGCTGCGCGTGCCCGACGAGGTGTGGGTGCGCACGGTGGACATGACCACCGAGTTCGAGAGCCTCTCGTTCGCGCTCTCGCAGCCCGACGGCCCGCGGCGGAGGCGCTAGGGCGCGTGCACTCGCGCCGCGGCGAGCCGGCCGCCGTCGCGGCCATGGTCGGCGCGACGCTCCTGTGGGGCGGGACCTTCGTCGTGATCCGCGACTCCGTGGGCGCCATCCCGCCCGCGCAGCTCGTGTGCGGGCGCTTCGCGGTGGCGGCCGTGATCTTCGCCGCCGTGCTGCTGCTGCGCGGCCGTGCGCCCGCCGCCCGCGACGCGTGGGCCGGCGTCGGCAGCGGCGCGCTCATGCTGGGTGGTTACTTCTTCCAGGCCGAGGGGCTGCGCTCGACCTCGGCCGGCAGTTCGGCGTTCCTGACGTGCGCGGGCACGCTGCTCGCCGCGTTCTTCGCGTGGCCGATCCTCGGGCAGCGCCCCGGCCGGATGCTCGCCGCCGGCATCGCGCTCGCGCTGGCCGGCTCGGCGCTGCTCTCGCTGCGCGACGGGTTCCAGCTCGGGCGCGGCGAGATGCTCACGCTGCTCGGGGCGGCGACCTACGCGCTGCAGGTCGTGGCGCTCGGCCGCTGGGCGCCCGCCGCCGACCCGCTCGTGCTGACCGGGGCGCAGGCCGCGACCGTCGCGCTCGTGCTGGCGCCGTTCTCGCTGCGGGCACCGGCGACCTACGCCGCGCTCGAGCCGGCGGGGTGGCTGCGCTTCGCCTACCTCGCGGTGGCGGGCAGCGCCCTCGCACCGCTGCTGCAGGTGGTCGCGCAGCGCCGCCTGCCGCCCGGCCGCGTCGGGCTGCTGTTCGCGCTCGAGCCGGTGTTCGCGCTCGCGTTCGCGCTCACGATCGGGGCCGAGCGCTTCGAGCCGCGCTGGTGGACGGGCGCGGGACTGATCCTCACCGCCGTGGTGGCGGTGGAGTGGCGCGCGGCCGCTTCGGCAGGTCGCTGAGCCAGCCCGCGAAGCGCGCGCCCTCGGCGGGGCCCGCGCGGAAGAGCGCCGCGCCGTGGCCGGGCACGCGCGCGTCGGCGACGCGCGTGAGCGCCGGGGGCAGCGCCGCCACGATGCGGTCCACGACCAGGTTCTCGAGCAGGTCCTCGGGGCCGGTCTCGAAGAACACGGGCAGGCCCGCGTCACCGATCGTCGCGCGCAGCCAGCCGCGGTCCACGGGTGCGATCACGGGGCCGACGAGCAGCACGGCGGCCGCCCGCGGCTCCGCCGCGGCGCCGAGCACGGCGGCCATCGCGTCGCCCGCGACGCCCACCATCACGCCGCGGGGGGCGCGGCTCTTCGCGGCGCGTGCGCCCGCGGCGAGTGCGCGCGCGTAGTCGAGCGCCAGCTGGCGCTCGGCCGTGCCGTCGCCGCTCGTACGCAGGAGCGCCGGCGGTGCCGACGGGCCGATCGCGCCGCGCACGCCGCGGGGCTCGAACAGCACCTGCGCGATCCCCGCGCGATGCAGCTGGACGAAGAGGCTGTCGCACGCGACCGCCGCCTCGTCGTCGACCGGCAGCGCGACGACGGCGAGCGGTGCGCCGACCGCTCCGGGCACGAACCAGCCGGGCAGCGTCGTGCCGTCGCCGGCGTCCACCGCGAGGGGCTTCGCGCCGAGGGCCCGCGGCACGGCGAGGATCGCGGAGTCGGCGTGCGCGCACGCGGCCGCGAGCCAGTCGTCGAACGTCGTGCCCGGCAGCCGCCCCGCCGAAGCGTCGCGCGCGAGGCGCCGGATCTCGGGATCGCGGCCGCGGGTCGCGACGGCGAGCGGCGCGACCAGGTCCCAGCCGGCCTGGCCTTCGCCGGCGGCGATCGCCAGCGGAGCGAAGCGCATGGCCCACAGCGGGCGGTCGCGCAGCGGCGAACGCGGGCGGAAGAGCGGCGAGCGGCGGGGCGCCAGCACGGCGCCGAGCGCGACCGCGTCGCCGCGCAGCGCGCGCAGCCAGCCGTCGCGCACGAGCACGCGGTCGGCGAGCCCGCCGCCGCCGCCGCGCAGGTGCGCGAGCAGCGCCGCGGCGCTGGCGAGGGCACCAC
>CAZIXL010000026.1:0-13394 GCA_964542885.1 uncultured bacterium | reverse complement strand
ATCGGGGACGTGGTGCTGGGAGACCGCCCGCCGAAGGTGATCCAAGGCCTGACGTAGCGAGTTCGCTCGACCGTCCGCGCCCATGAGTGACGGGTGACGCGGGCGGGCGAGCGCGGGCGGTCCGCCGGCGAAGGTCGGCAGGGGTGTCCCGGACTTCGTACGTCGGCTCAGTCCGTCGCCGGCCACGAGCGACCACTCCCCCGAGAGTCCATCGCCCGCCGGGGCGCTCGGACCGCATTGACGCGGCCCCCAGCCGCAGGCGATTGGGGAACCGCTGCCCTCATCCCGCCCGTCGCCGCCCTACCCCACGCTCTTCGCTGCCTGCCGCACCCGCGTCGCGATCACTTCCGCCACGTGGCGGGCGTCGCGGCCGACGCCGTGGACCATCGTGGACGACATCGCGTACTGGTAGCGCAGGCCGACGAAGTAGAGGCCGGGCTCTCCGGGCACGACGCCGCGGCGGTGGCGCGGCTCGCCGTCGGCCCCGAACACCGGGCGATCGATCCATTCGTAGCCGGGGTGGAATCCCGTGCACCAGACGATGCCCGCCACGTCCAGCGTGCGGCCGTCGGCGAGCAGCGGCAGGCCGTCGCGCGTGCCGGCCAGGCGCGGAACGCGGCGCGCGCCGAGCGCTTCGAGGTGGCGCCACTTCGTGCGGATGAGCGGGCCGCCCTTGGACGTGGCCTCCGCGCGCATCCGGCGCCCGAGCGGCGAGTCGAGCGTGAGCACGTGATGGAAGACGCCGCGAATGACGATGCCGGCCAGCACCGTCGAACCGAAGCGGCTGGTCACGTCGAACGGGATCTCGCCCACGTCCCGGCCCGAGAACCACACGCGACGGCCCGCCCGCGCCAGCTCCGCGCCGATCTCGCTGCCCGAGTTCCCGCCGCCCACGATCAGCAGGTCGCCTTCGGGGAGCTGCGCCGGCCGCCGGTATTCGTACGAGTGGATCTGCGTGATGCGTGGCGACAGCTCCGCCGCGAACGCGGGGGTCACGGGCTTCTGGTAGTGCGCCATGGCCACCACCACGTGGGCGGCCTCGAAGCGCTCGCCGTCGCCGCTCACGACGTAGCGGCCGTCCCCGTACTCGACCCGATCCACGCGCACGCCGTTGCGCACGGGCAGCCGGAAGTAGGTCGCGTAGGCCTGCAGGTAATCGCCCATCTCGTCCTTGGTCGGGAACGTGCCCGCCGGCGCCGGGAACGGCAGGCCGTCGAGCGCGTCGAACTGCGCGGGCGTGAAGAGCCGCAGCGAATCCCAGCGCTGCCGCCACGAGTCGCCCACGCGGTCGTGGGCGTCGAGGATCACGAACGACAGCCCGAGCCGGGCCAGGTGGTGGCCGACCGAGAGCCCCGACTGCCCGCCGCCGATCACGACCACGTCGAAGCGCCCGGCCAGCCGCCGCGGCCGTGGCGCGGGGTAACCCATCATGTCCGAGAACGCGGCACCTTCCTCCAGCATCGGGGCGGTGTTGTGAAGCGTCCCGTCGGCCGCGGGCGCGGCCTGCTGCTCGCGAAGTCCCTGCATGTCGTCCTCCTGGCGTTCGTGTGGCGACGCGATCGCGTCACGAACGAGACGCTAGGCGGACACGGGTGGTGCCCGCTTCGGCCGTCCTCCCCAATTTTCGGGGGGGGCGGGCATGGGTAGTTCCCCCCACGCGGCGCGAAACGACCGCTCAGACCAGGCCGTTGCGGAAGGCGAACGCCGTGGCGGCGGCGCGCGAGGGCACGTCGAGCTTGCCGAAGATGTTGCTCACGTGGCGGTCGACGGTCTTCTCGCTCAGGTGCAGCTCGTGCGAAATCGCCCTGTTCGTGCGGCCGCTCGCGACCAGGCGCAGCACCTCGACCTCGCGCGGCGTGAGCCCGAACGGGCGCGACGGGCGCGCTTCGGCGGCGAGTCCATCGAGCCGCGCCAGTTCCGGCCCGGCGCCCAGCTCGCGGAACGTGGCGCGCGCCGCGTCGAACTCGAGCCGCGCGCCCTCGTCGTCGCCCAGGCGCCGGCAGGCCACGCCGACCAGCACCCGCAGTCGTGCGGCCAGGTAGGGCGCGCCCACGCGATGCCAGGTGGCGAACGCCCCGCGCAGGGGCTCGAGCGCACCGCCGGCGTCGCCCGCGTCCAGGCGCAGGGCGCCGCGCGCGTGCATGGCCATGGCCCCGATCACCTCGTTGCCCGTCGACGTGGCGATCGATTCCAGCTCCGCGCCCGCCGCCCGGGCCCCGGGCTCGTCGCCCGCGGCGAGCAGGATCTCGACGGCGGCCGGCAGGAAGCGCGTGCGCGCAAGCGGATCGCTCGTCGCGGCGAGGGCGCGGCGGATCGCCGCCGCGGCCGTGTCGGCCTGGCCTTGCGCTGCGCGCAGGAGTGCGAGCCCCGGCTGCGGCTCGCGGCCCTGCCGGCTCGACTCGTGGTAGGCGGCCTCCGCCTCGGCGTACTCGCCACGCAGGCGATGCAGCTCGGCCTTCTGGTAGAGAGCGGCGCCGGCCGCTTCGGCGCGGTCGAACCCGGCGAACCTCCGTGCCGCCCGGTCGGCCTCGGCAACGGCGCCCGGCCAGTCACCCCGAAGTTGCAGGATCTCGGAGCGATGCACGCGGCACAGCCCCGTGAAGGTGGCGAGCTGCGGCTGCCCTTCGCACCACTCGGCCAGCGCGGCCGTCCACTCCTGTGCGCGCGCGAGCGCGTACACGCGCTGGCAGCAGTCGATCACGCTGCAGTAGACGAGCCCCGTGACGATCGGCTGCGTGCTGCCCCGCGCGGCTCCGAGCATGGCCTCGTCGAGCGCAGCGAGCCCTTCCGAGTGCCGGCCGAGGCGCAGCAGCGCGCGACCCTCGATACTGTGTGCGAGCGAGGTCAGGTCGGCATCGCCGAGCCGAGCGCCGATTCCAGCCGCCCGGCGCGCGGCCTGCGCGGCGGCTTCGCCGTCACCCGCCGCCAGCAGCCGGTGCGCTTCGGGCAGGAGCAGGTAGCCGCGCTCGACGCATTCCTCGCCCGCGCGCTCGACGAGTTGTGCCGCACGACCGAGCCAGCCGCCCGCGCGACCGTGCTCGCCGAGCGCGGCGAGGCGAAAGCCCGCCCAGAACGCCGCCCTCGCGGCCGGCAGCGTCTGCTCCGCTGCGAGGCGCAGGTCGTAGAGCCGCTCCAGGCTCGCCAGCAGCGAGGTGTCGTCGCCGAGCAGCGCGGCGGACCATGCCAGGCGATCGACGTCTTCGGGCCCGAGCGGCGCCAGCGCCGCGGCCTGCGAAAAGGCCTCGAACGCGTCGCGCCACTCGCGGCGCGCGTAGGCCGCGCGCCCGAGTTCGAGCAGTTGGTTCATGTCCGCGCGACCGGCATCGGCGCCGGAGCGCGGGCGGCGGTGGGATGGAGTCACGCGCCTCCCCTGCGAAGTCGCCGCGGGCGCCGGGCTTCCCGAATCGCCGCACCGCGATCCCGGCAGGTTACACGGCCCCCGCCCCGCGGCAAGCGTCGCGGCCCGCCCGGAAGCCGGCGCCGCACTTCACCCCGCCAGCCCGAGGCGCTGCAGGAAGGCGGGCCAGCGCGGATCCGCGTGCAGCGGGGCCAGCTGGGGCGAGACGCGGGAGAGCGCGATGCCCGCGTCGCGGGAGGCGCGCGCGCGCTCGAGCCACTCGAACGCCGCGTCGAACTCGCCTCGCGCCGCCCGCACCTGCGCGATCTGGAAGCCGGAATCGTCGGCGTGGTCGCGCTCGAGCAGGGCGAGTGCCTCGTCGGATTCCGCCCGCCTTCCGAGCGACCAGTAGACCATGGCGAGCGACCACTGCCTCGCCCAGTCGGAGGCCTCCGCCCGCGCTTCGGCGAGCGCCTCTTCGGGCCGGCCCTGTTCGAGCAGCACGGCGGCCAGCACCGCGCGTTCGCGCGTCGCCGAGGTCGAGCGGGCCAGGAGGGCGCGCAGCCCGGCCTCGGCCTCGGCGAGCCGGCCGCTGCTGTGGAGGATGCGCACCACGTACGAGGGGCCGATCATCGAGAGCGGATCCGCATCGATCGAGCGGCGCAGCAGGTCGAGCGCGCGGTCGTGGCGCCCGAGGCAGAACGCGAGCATGCCGGCGCCCTGCAGCGCGTCGGCGCTGCCCGGCGCCAGCTCCAGGGCGCGTGCGAACGACGCCTCCGCGCCGGCCCAGTCGAGGTCGTACCAGTGCTGGACGCGGCCGAGCGCCGTGTGCCCCTCGGCCAGGTCCGGCGCGATCGCGAGCGCGCGCTGTGCCGCCTCCCGGCCGCGTTCCATGCCTTCCTCCGGGGGCATCAGGCCCGTGCCGGCCGCCCACGGGTAGGCCTGGCCGAGCGTGGCCCAGGCCAGCGCGTGGTCCGGCTCGAGCGTGACGGCGCGGCGGAGCATCTCGAGCCCGGCCACGAGGTCGGCGTTGGCGATGCGCGAGTAGAGGTAGCGGCCCTGGAGGAACAGCAGGTGCGCTTCCGGGTTGCGTCCGCGGCCGACCGCCGCGGCCCGGACCTCGGCGCGTGCCTCGCCGCTCGTTTCCGAGTCCGCGCCGTGACCGAGCAGCAGCACGCGCAGCTCCTTCACCACCGCGTGCGCGATGTCGTCCTGCACGCTGAAGATGTCGTCGAGTGTCCGGTCGTAGGTCTCCGACCACAGGTGCGAGCTGTCGGCGACGTTCACGAGCTGCACCGACACGCGGATGCGGTTGCCCGCCGTGCGCACGCTGCCCTCCAGCAGCGTGGCGACCTCCAGCTTCCGGCCGATCGTGGAGACGTCGTCCTTCGCGCCCTTGAACTGGAACGACGACGTGCGGGCCGTGACCCGCAGTCCCTTGATCTTCGAAAGCACGCCGAGCAACTCGTCGGCGAGGCCGTCGCAGAAGTACTCGTCGTCGGCGCTGGCGCTCCGGTTCGCGAACGGCAGCACCGCGATCGACGCCAGCCGCCCCGCGTCCCGCACGGGCGCCCCGCCGGATCCCCCGCGCTCCAGCTCGCGGCGAAGCTGCCGCAGCTCGTTGGCCACGTCGAGCGCCGACTGGGCGCGCTCGCGCGGGTTCTTCTCGAGGCACCGGCCCACGATCCGCTCCAGGTCGCCCGGCAGGCCCGGGCGCAGCGCCCGCAGAGGCCGGGGCGTGTCGCGCAGGATCGCCGAACCCACCTCGGCGTGCGTCCTGCCCGTGAACGGCCGCTTCCCGGTCGCCAGTTCGTAGAGCACGATCCCCAGGGCGAACAGATCGGTTCGCGCGTCCACCGGCTCGCCCCGCAACTGCTCGGGCGCCATGTACGGCACCGTGCCCACGACCGTCCCCACCTCCGAGCGGGGCGCCGCCTCGGTCGCGAGCTTCGAGAGGCCCGCTTCCGGGTCCGGACCGGACGGTTTCGCGAGACCGAAGTCCAGCACCTTGACGCGGCCGTCCAGGGTGAGCATGACGTTCGCAGGCTTGAAGTCCCGGTGAACGACACCCTTCGCGTGCGCGGCGGCGAGGGCATCGGCCATGGCGCCGCCGAGCTCGATCACGCGCGGGACCGGGAGTCCTCCGGGTTCGATCGACTGCTCGAGGCTGCCCCCCTCCACCAGCTCCATCGTGAGGAATCGCGTGCGGCCGTCGTCCTCGATGCCGTACAGCACGACGATGTTGGGATGGTTGAGCCCGGCGACCGTGCGGGCCTCGCGCTCGAAACGGGCGAGCCGGCCGTCGTCGGCGCTCACCTCGGCCGGCAGCACCTTGAGCGCGATGTCGCGTCCCAGGCGATGGTCCCTGGCGCGATAGACCTCGCCCATTCCGCCGGCACCGAGTGCCGAGAGGATCTCGTACGTGCCGACCCGGCTGCCCGGCTTCAGCGGCATGTCACCGCTCTCCCCGAGGATGCCGCCTGCCCGGGTGGCGCGGACGCGTCCCGCCACCCGCGGGCCCCGCGGGCCGCACGGCCGTGTTCGAGCGGATCGTTGGTGCCCGCGCGGGCGGCATCGCTGCCGGTTCGCGGGCGGCGGTGGGATGGAGTCACGCGCCTTTCCTTGCGGGGGTCGTGCGGGCGCGAAGCGTCACCGGGTGTCGCGCCCTGGCCCAGCGAGGTTACACGGACGCGGGTCCGGAACAAGGGCCCATCGGCCCGCGCCAGCCGGGACGCCCGAACGGGCCCGGCGGTGCATGCCCGTCGCGGCCGTTCACGCGGACCGCCGCCGCTTCGCGTGCCCCGCCCAACTCCACCAGAAGAGCAGGCCGATCAGCAGCAGCGGGCCGCAGAGCATCAGGTAAGCGGTCCAGTGCATCTGCCCCTTCGTCAACACGAAGTACGCGATGCCGAGCGCGGGGAACAGCACGCCGCCCACCCACTCGTGGCGCCACGAGACGGCCAGCACGAGGAGCACGATCCACGTCGGCACGAGATGGATCACCAGCGCGGCGAGCTTCTGCCCGAGCGACGCGTCCCCGCCGAAGACATCGAGCGCGAACACCGACAGGAACAGCGCCAGCGCGAACGTCAGGACGCGCGGCGCCCAGAACGAGGGCTGTCTCGAGAGTGTTCCCATGCCGCCCTCCTCTCGCGCGATCCGGCCCGCTCGCGGCCCGGGGCGGCGTCCACTGCCGAGCGGAGACCGGTGCAGGCCCTGCGGACCGGGAGTCGATGCGGCCAGCCTACACCTTCACCGGACGGCCCGATCGTGCAGTCGGGCTACCGATAGAGCGCCTTGAGCCGCCCCCAACTCCCCGAACGTGCCGGCGTGGACACGTCGTGGAACGACACGCGCGCGATCGGCTCCACGCCCATGTCGGGCAGTGCGTCACCGTCCAGGTCCAGGGGCACGATCGCGAAGTTGTCGATCACTGCGAGCGCGCCGGCGTCGCTGGACAGGCCGGTCGAGTTGTTCGGCGCCACGTCGGGCCCGCTGGATCCGTCCCAACCGGCCACGACCATCGCGGCCAGGTGGACCTCCGCGCGGGCCGGAACGAGCGTGGCGGGCACGGGGAGTCCGCCCTCGTCGAGCAGCGTGTCGCGGGTCGCGCCGGCGAACACCGTGGTCCACGGGATCCGGGCTTCCATGGCGCGACCGGTCGCCCCCTGGTCGAAGCTCGCGGCCGCCGAGAACAACGGGCCGGGCATGTTGTCGGAGACCTGGTTCCCCGCGAGCTGCACGATCAGACGCGGAGCGAGGTTCGCGTCCCAGGTGCCGAGGAAGAGGTCGGGTCCGAACTCCGGGCTGAACGACACGTTCCGTCGCCACGAATTGAGCGTGGTCATGGTCGTGATCCCACGGTCCGCGACGACGTCGAGCAGCAGCACCATGTTGTTGCCCCAGATGATGCCTTCGACGCCCAGGTAGACGGCCTGCCGGTCCCACGTGACCCGGATCTGGCTCACGTCGTTGTTGAACCATCTCGAATCGTCGGAGGGCTCCATGGGCCATCCGTTCGCCGCCAAGCCGAACACGGATTCGCCGGGCATGAAGTCGCCCGTGAACCCGTCGATCACGATTCGGCCCGAGAGGTCGGGGGCGCTCGCGGCCCGGGCAGCGGGCGGGCAGAAGAAGAGGAGCAGCATCAGGCAGTGCAGGGCGCGAACTCGCATGGTTCGGCTCCCGGGTGGGGCACGGACCGCGGACGCGCGGGCGGTGCCGAGGCCAGTGGTTCGTGGGAGCGAAGCTCGCCTCGGGGGACGGCGCAGGGCCGGGAGCATGCCCCTGCGCGCCGTCGTGGACAATGACGGAAACAAGCCGCCTCCTGCGGTCCTGCCCGGGCGCCCGGCCGCCGCGGCGGGAATGGGGCGGGCGCCGCCGTCCCGCACGGCGCCCGGTGCCCTGCACGCGCCGCCGAATCTTCCTGTCCTGCCCTCGGGGACGCGCCCCGTGCCGCGTGGGGCCCGCTAGTGGCGCGCCTTCGCCCCCCCGGCCGGCTGCAGCGCCACGCGGCGCGCGATCGGGCCCATGGTCAGGCCCTGCACCACGATCGAGAACGCGACGACGATGTACGTCACGGTCAGGATGAGGTCGTGGTGCCGGCCGGGCGGCAGCGACAGGGCGAGCGCCACCGAGATGCCGCCGCGCAGGCCGCCCCACGTGAGGATGGGCACGGCGTTCGCGCTGATCGCCTGCTTGAACCGGCGCAGCAGCGTGATGGGCAGGATCACGCTGATCCAGCGCGAGAGCAGCATGAGCGGAATCAGGACGACGCCGGCCACGACGACGAGCGGCGAGAGGTCCAGCACCACCAGCTCGACGCCGATCAGCACGAAGAGCATCGCGTTCAGGAAGTCGTCGACCAGTTCCCAGAATGCGTCGAGGCGCTCCTGCGTGCGCTGCGACATGGCGAACGCGCGGCCGTGGTTGCCGATCATGAGGCCCGCCACGACCATCGCCAGCGGCCCGGACACGTGCAGCCGCTGCGCCAGCGCGTAGCCACCGGTCACGAGCGCGAGCGTGAGCAGGATCTCGACCTGGTAGTGGTCCACGCTCTTCAGCATCCGGTAGAGCACGTAGCCGACGACCGCGCCGTACAGCAGCCCGCCCACGACCTCGACGGCGAAGATCTCGGCCACGTGCCCGAACGTCACGTGCTCGCCGGCCGTCGCGACGCCGAGGATGACCAGGTACACGACCACGCCGAAGCCGTCGTTGAAGAGCGACTCGCCCATGATCTTGATCTCGAGCGATTTCGGCACGCCCGCCTGCCGGAGGATCGGGCCCACGGCGATCGGGTCGGTCGGCGAGATGAGCGCGCCGAAGAGCAGGCACTGGATGAACGGCGTGCCGAAGCCGAGCTGGCGGAAGACGAGCCAGGAGAGCACGCCCACGATGAACGTCGAGATCACGACGCTGCCCGTGGCGAGCATCGCGATGGGCCACTTCTGTGCCACGAGGTCGTCGACCTGCAGGTGCAACGCGCCCGCGAACAGCAGCGCGCCGAGCATGCCGTTGAGCAGCGCCTCCTGGAAGTCGACGCCGCGGATGAGCGGCAGCAGCGGGTCGGTGCGGAAGAGCCCGGTCGCGTGCAGCAGTACCAGCGTGAGCGAGCTGAGCATGGCGATCACCAGCAGGCCGATCGTGGTCGGCAGCCTGACCCAGCGGAAGTTGATCCAGCTGAAGAGCCCGGCCAGCGTGGTGATCACGGCGAAGATCTCGAATGCGGTCATGGCCGCATGGTGGTCGAGCCTCCGCGAGGCCGTCAACGCGGCGCGACCCCGCTCCGCCCGGAGTCGCCGGGCTGGCGAGGGGCGCGGGACGTGCCGATACCCGGGCGGTCGCCCGACCGCGCGCCGGGCCCACGAACGACGCAGGTCCCGGAGGCCGTCACCGCATGCTCTGCCCGAAGTGCCACATGGAGCAGGAGGACCAGAACCTGCTCTGCGACTACTGCGGAGTCGTGTTCGCGAAGGTCCGGTCCGAGGCGGTGGCGCCCGGGCCCGAGCCGGCCGCTGGCGACGTGGCCGCCGTGGTCGCCCCGGGTGAGCCCGCGAGCGCCGCGGCGCGGCTGGCGGCAGCCTCGCGTGCCGCGGCGGCCGAGGCGAGCTTCACGGTGTACGAACCGCCCGCGCGGCGCGTGCTGCGCTGGCTGCGCGAGGGCGTCACGCACGCCGCGCCGATCTCGAGCCCGATCGCGCTCGGCGCGCGCGCGGTGCTGCTCGCGTTCCTCGCCGTGTGGGGCCTGCGGCTGATCGCGACGAGCATCGAGAGCAACGGCGTGGGCCGGTCGTTCCTGCACCTCGTGAACCTGCCGTTCCACGAGGCCGGGCACGTGTTCTTCGCGCCGTTCGGCCCGTTCGTGCGCACGCTCGGCGGCACGCTCGGGCAGCTGCTCATGCCGCTCGTCTGCTGCCTCACGCTGCTGCTCAAGACCCGCGACGCGTTCGGCGCGGGCGCGGCGCTGTGGTGGTTCGGCGAGAACTTCCTCGACATCGCCCCCTACATCGACGACGCGGGCACCGGCGAACTGCCGCTGCTCGGCGGCAACACCGGCGAGTCGACGCCCTACGGCTTCCACGACTGGGAGTACCTCATGACCGAGACCGGGCGCCTCACGCAGGAGCACGCCCTGGCCCGCGCGAGTCACCACCTGGGCGCGGCGATCCTGGTGTTCGCGCTCGCGTGGATGGCGCTCTCGCTCTGGCGCGGCTGGCGCGCGGGGCGAGCGGGCGGGGCGGCGACGCCCGGGGCGGCGGACCTGCGGCGCGCGGCGTGAGCCCGGCCGCTTCCCGGCCGGCTTCCGGCATCGGCCATGACGCGACGGCGCCCCGGCGGATCGCTCCGCCGGGGCGCCGTGCGTTCAGCGGGTGACGCGCGTCACTTGAGGAGGACGAACCTCTTCAGGAGCCGCTCGCCGCCCATGCTGGCCTGGACGAAGTAGACGCCCGGCTGCGCCGGAGCACCCGACGCGCCCGTGCCGTCCCACTTCACGTGGTGCCAGCCGGACTCGTATGTGCCGCTGGCGAGCTCGCGCACGAGCGCGCCGCGGACGTCGTAGACACGGACCGACACGTTGCCGGCGCTCGGCAGGCCGAACTGCAGGGCCGCCGAGGGTGCCGGGGTGCGTCCCGAGAACCGCAGCGCGAAGCGCTCCGGCGCCGGGCCGTCGTCCACGCCGGCGGTGCCGTTCATGATCGCGAACAGGTTCGTGACCACCGAACCGAGCGCGCCCACGTCGTCGAACGCGACGACCTGCAGCATCGCCTGGTCGGTCGCGTCGTCCGGAACGACCCAGCCGTAGTCGTGGCTCGTGATCGTGGTGTCCACCGGAGTCCACGTCTCACCGGCATCGGGCGAGTACCACAGCTCGAAGCGCGTCGCGGTGACGCCGTCCGGATCGAGGATCTGGAGCGGCGCGATCGTCAGCGACTGGACCGAGTTCGGCATCATGCCGCCGTCACCGGCCAGGTGATCGCCGCCGCAGTGGACCCGCGGACGCTTGATGCGCACCGAGTCCCAGCCCTGGAACCAGGTGTCGTCGTCCACGCGCCCGATCATCTCGATCTTGACGTTGTTGCCGTCCGGAAGCAGGTCGAGCAGGTCCTGGCGGTCGAACTTGAACCACGCCCACCAGCGCCAGCCGAAGGCCGGCTGTCCCCAGTCCTGGAAGCAATCCCAGAACGAGGGCTCGGCCGGCACCGCCCGCTGCAGGAGCACGCTCGAGCGGACGATCTTCCGCGCATCCAGGCCCTGCGGTGCCCACGCCTTGCCGAGCACCCAGCGGCCCCGCGAAGCGCGGTTCAGCACGTCCGGTTCGATCCGGAGTTTCGCGGCCAGGACTCCGACGTGGGCGTCCGCCGGCACGTCCACGACGGCTTCGTCGAGGTCGTTGCTGGCGATCCGCACCATGCCGTTGTAGTCGCCGTCGGCGAGACCGGTCGCGTCGTACGTGACGGTGACCGTGTCGCACTTGCCGGCCTCGGTCACGCCACTCGTCGGCGCGATCGCGAGCCAGCCCGGCGTCCGCGCGATGCGGACCCGCAGGTTGTTCTCGATGTAGGCCGCGTTGTACACGACCTGCAGGCCGACGTCCCTGGTCGCGTTCTGGATGCCGACCGTGGCCTCGTTCAGGCGCGTGCCCTGCATGTCCAGGTACTGGAAGTCGATCGTACCGCTCGGGTACAGGATCGCCTGGAACGTGTAGGGACCGCCCGAGCTGAGCCGCGGCACTCCCACGAACGACACCACGAACTTCGACGCGTCACCCCAGTAGTAGGCGTCGCCGGTCGTCGAGAACGTGAGGTCGTCCCAGTACGGGGCGATCGCGTTCTCGGGAGCCGTGGCGCTGGCACCACTCGGGAACGACGTGTTGTTGTACGCCGTGATGGTGCTGGAGAACGACAGCCAGCCGTTCGAGCACACCCGCAGCGAATCGAACGAGCCGCCGTAGAACGGGAACGAGAACGGCAGGTGGATCCAGCCCACGTTCTGGTCGTCGCCGGTCAGCGCGATCGGCGTGCCGGTCGTGCTGATGTCGATCCAGCCGAAGGCCGGTCCCAGCGGATCGTTGCTGTCGACCCACCGGTAGCCGTACGCGTCGGGACCGCCGTTGCCCAGGGCCCCCGGGTTGCCGGCCTGGTCCTTGCCCGTCTCGCCGCTGATCGTGACGACGCTCGAGGGCAGCGCCGTGAGCGCCTGCGCCGACCAGTCGAGGTCGCTGCCACCCGTGTTGCGGATGACGATCTGCTTGGTCTGCGTCACGGCCGAGGGGCCGAGCGTGGTGGCCAGGGCCGCCTTGAGCGCGGCCGGCGTCACGCCGATCTCCGGCGGAATCACCCCGGTGCCCGACAGCGCCACCGACAGCGTGGGCAGGTCGGGATCGTTCGAGGCGACGAGCAGGTTGCCCGTGCACGGCGTGCACGCCCCGCTCGGCGTCCAGCGGACCACCAGGTCGAGCGTGCCGCTCTGGCCCAGCGCCACCGGCAGCGCCGGGGCGCCGACGAGCGACCAGTCCCCGTTGTCGAACGACAGCCCGGAGATCGTGACGACGTCGCTGCCGACGTTGCGGATCGACACGTTCCGGTCGGACGTGAGGCCGACGTAGAGCGAGCCGTAGTCCAGCGACGCCGGCTGGGCCGCGACGTGCGGCGTGCCGACGGCCGTCAGCGTCATGGGCACCAGCTTCAGGCCCTCGTCCGGGTCGTTGCTCGCGATCCGGATCGCGGCGTTGTAAACGCCGCCGAAGAGGCCGTTCGTGTCGAGGTGCACGTTGAGCGGCAGCGAGCCACCCGCCGGCACCGTGCCCGTCGAGGGCGCGACGGTCATGAACTCCGGAAGGACCGAGAGCTGCACGGCCAGTCCGTCGTGCACGTAGGCGTCGTTGAAGACCACCGTGAGACCGTCGTCCTTCGCGGCGTTCTGGATGCCGACGGTGGCCTCGTTGAGCCGCGTGCCCTGCATGTCGAGGTACTGGTACACGATCCGGCCGCTCGGATAGAGGATCGCCTGGAACGTGTACGGTCCGCCGCTCGAGTAGCGCGGCACCCCGACCCACGACACGATGAAGCGCGTGCCGTCGTTGTAGCGGTAGACCCGCGGCGGCGAGTTGCCCGGGTTGAGGTCGTCCCAGAACACGGCGAGCAGGTTCTCGGGCGCGCCGCTGGCGGGCAGGGCGCTGTTCGAGAGGCTCGTGGACGTGCTCGTGAACGACAGCCAGCCGTTCGAGCAGACGTTCACCGTCGAGAACGTCCCGCCGTAGTACGGGAAGTTGAACCCGATCGGGATGCTCGCCGCGTTGCCGTCGTCGCCGGTGCCGCTGAAGGTGACCGGCGTGCCGATGGACGTGATGTCCACCCAGTCGAACGCCGGGCCGCCCGCGTCGTCACTGTCGACCCAGCGGTAGCCGAAGACGTCCGGTCCGCCGCTGCCCAGGACGCCGGGCCGCGAGTCCGGATCGTCCTTGCCCATCTCGACGTACTCGTACGCAGGGACCGAGGACGCGGAGAGAAGCGTGCCGACCACGAAGTTGAGGTCGCTGCCGCCCGTGTTCTCG
>CAZIXL010000025.1:0-13750 GCA_964542885.1 uncultured bacterium | reverse complement strand
TGCCGAGGCCGCCGGCCTCCGAGACCGCCGCGACCAGCTCGGGGTTGCTGCACGGGTACATGGCGCCGCCGATCAGCGGCACCTCGATGCGCGCGTGGCGGGTGAGCGGCGTGTCGAGCGCGACCGGCTTCACGCGCGTCACGCCGGGGCGTCGAGCGACGGGTGAGCGGGCGCGGGACCGCGACCGCTCATCGCGGCTCCGCCGGCACGAGCCCGAGCCGCCAGCGTGCCGTCACGACCGCCACCACCTCGCCGGCGGCGTCGCGGATCTCGGCCTGCACGTCGTGCTCGACGTCCTCGCCCTTCACCTCGGGCACGGTGACGCGCGCCTCGCACACCAGCCGGCCGCGGGCCTTCTTCGCGTACGTCGTCGTGAGCGAGGTGACGATGCTGCGCAGGTTCGCGGGCAGGGCGGTGGTCATCGCGAGGCCCGTGGCCAGCTCGCCGAGGTTGGCGAGCGCGACCGCGTGCACCGAGTTCAGGTGGTTGCGCACGCCGCGGCGATCCCGCAGCTCGACGCGCGCGTGGCCCGGCTCGAGCGCGGTGACGCGCGCGCCGAGCGCGCCGCTGTAGGGCACCACGTTGCCGAACGCGAGCATGAACAGGTCGCGGCCGAACGGCAGCGGCGAGAGGCGGCGCCACAACGCGAGCACGCGCTGCCCGGGCGGGATCGGGGTCGGCATGGGCGGCACTGTCGCAGCGGGCCGCGCCCGCGGCAAGGGGCGCGTCAGGCTTTCGGGGCCTCGGCGGCGGCCTTGCGCTGGCGGCCGACCTGCACCAGCAGGTCCCAGGCGATCGTCGTCGCGTTCATCAGCGTGACGATCGCGATGAACATGAACTGCAGCAGGTGCGAGGGCCGCGGCTCGAGGACGAGCATGGCGGCCGCGGCGATGGCGACGCCGAACACGAACCCGCCGACCACGAAGCGGCGGCGGAGGAACTCCTCGTCCTTCGTGGCCGCTCGCTTGCGGCGCGAGCGGACGACGTTCCAGACGATGTACGAGAAGCTGAACGTCGAGAGCACCAGGACGCCGAGCCCGAGCACCTGCCCCGGCACCCGCGGCATGAGGAAGAAGAGCGAGAGCACGAGCACGAAGAGGAAGTTCAGGAACGCCATGCGCGCCGCCGCGAGGTGGTTGGTGCGCGCGTCGTCGAGGATCGCGTCGAGGTGGAACGACAGCGCCACGAACAACAGGCCCACCAGCGTCACGGCCGCGGTGCCCGAGAGCAGGTAGAAGTCGTGCCAGCGCTCGAGCGCCCGGGCGAGGGCCTCCGCCGAGGTGCCCGAGCTGTCCCCGGCGGCCGCACCCCCCACCCGCTCCAGGAGCGGCGGGACCGACTGCAGCACGACCGGCAGCGTCACAGCCCCAGCTCCTCGCGCCGGGCCTTGAACGCGGCGAGCACGAACGCGATGTGCTCGTCCAGGTCCACGCCCAGCTCGTCGGCGCCGTTCACGATGTCGTCGCGGTTCACGTTGCGGGCGAAGTCGGCGCGCTTGAGCTTCTTCTTCACCGACGGCACCTCGACGTTGGCGATCGACTTGTCGGGCTGCACCAGCGTGCACGCCACCAGGAAGCCGCACAGCTCGTCGCACGCGAACAGCGTCTTCGCCATGCGTGACTCGCGCGGCACGCCCGTGTGGGTCGCGTGGCCGAGCACCGCGAGGCAGACGTCCTCGGGCCAGCCCTTCTCGCGCAGGACGGCCACGCCCTGCACCGGGTGGCGCTCGAGATCCGGGTGCTTCTCCCAGTCGAAGTCGTGGATCAGGCCGGTGATGCCCCAGCGGTCCACGTCCTCACCGGCCTTCTCGGCGTAGGCGCGCATGGCCGCTTCGACGAGGTAACAGTGCTTGCGCAGCGCGGGGTTCCCGATCCACTCGTGCAGCAGCGCGAGCGCCTCGTCGCGCGTGGGCAGGGTGCCGGCCGTCACGGCCGCTCCTTCCCGGCCGGGCGCGTCACTTGTTGAAGAACTCGCGGTTCTTCGCGGTGAAGGCGAGCCACTTCTCGGGCACGGCGTTGTCCGGGAAGATCGCCTGCACGGGACAGGCGGCCTCGCAGGCCTGGCAGTCGATGCACTCGTCGGGGTGGATGTAGAACTGGTCCTCGCCCTCGTAGATGCAGTTGACGGGGCAGACCTCGACGCAGGACTTGTCCTTCACACCGATGCAGGGCTCGGCGATGACGAACGGCATGGACGGACCTCCGGTGGAGTAATCGGCGTGGGGATGGACCGCCACGCGGGCGTGCGGGCCCTGGAGAATGGCGGCCAGTCTAGGAAAGCGCCGGGGTTGCGGCAAGCGTGCGAGGCGCCTGGTGAACCGTCGATCGCCCCGCGTCGACCGCCCGTCGGGCGCGGCTTGACCGCATCCCGGGGCCCCCGGAAGATGCGATCCGGATCGGTTCCGAAACCCCGGTCCGTCCCTTCCATGGCCAACCCGACCGATCTTTCCGCGCTGCGCATCGACCGCTCGCCCGAGCCCTCCGGGCCGGGGCGCGGGCGCGTGTTCGCGCTCGCCGCCGCCGGGGCCCTGCTGCTCGCGCTGGTGCTCGGCTGGACGCTCACGCGCGGGCGTGCGCCCGTCGTGCAGGTCGGCCTCGCCGAGGCCACCGGGGGCGGCAGCGCCACCGGCGAGGGCATCACGGCGAACGGCTACGTGGTCGCGCGCACGAAAGCGTCCGTGTCGTCGAAGATCCTCGGCCGGCTCGCGTGGATCGGCGTCACCGAGGGCTCGCGCGTCAGGGAGGGCGAGGTGATCGCCCGCCTCGAGAGTGCGGACGTGCAGGCGGCCGCGATGGCGGCGCGCGCGAACGCGGCCTCGGTCGAGGCGCAGCTCACGCAGGCGAAGCGCGACCTCGTGCGCACGCAGGCGCTGCGGCGGGACAACCTCGTCTCGGACGCCGACCTCGAGGGCGCGCAGACCCGGGCCGACGTGCTCGCCGCGCAGCTGGGTGCCGCGAAGGCCGAGGCCGCGCTGGCCCAGGCCAACCTCGAGAACACGAACGTGCGCGCGCCGTTCGCGGGCACCGTGCTGCGCAAGGACGCCGAGGTCGGCGAGATCGTGGCGCCCTCGTCGGCGGGCGGCGGCCTGACCCGCACGGCGATCGTGACCATGGCCGACCTGCAGACGCTCGAGGTCGAGGTCGACGTGAACGAGGCCTACATCGCGCAGGTGCGCAACGGCCAGCCGGCGCGCATCACGCTCGACGCCTACCCCGACACGTCGTTCCGCGGGCGCGTGCGGCAGGTCGTGCCGACGGCCGACCGCCAGAAGGCCACGGTGCTGGTCAAGGTGTCGATCCTCGACCACGACCCGCGGATCCTGCCCGAGATGGGCGCCAAGGTCGTGTTCGAGGCGGGCGCCGGCGCGCCGGTCGCGGTCGCCGCGCGGCGCGTGCTCGCGCCCGAGTCCGCGGTCGTGCAGACCTCGGGCGGCGCGTACGTGTGGGTCGTCCGCGACGGCCGCGTGCGCCGCGAGAACGTGGACGTGGGCGGGACGCGCGACGGGCGCGTCGAGATCCGCCAGGGGCTCTCGGGTGGCGAGAGCCTGGTGCTGCAACCCCCCGCCGGCCTCGCGGACGGCGGGCGGGTCGCGACCGAGAACCGCTGAGGCGCGCGCGGCGCGCCAGCCCCGGAGGATGCCCCGATGGCGTGGGTCGACGTGAAGGACGTTCGCAAGGTCTACCGCCGCGACACGGTCGAGATCCCCGTGCTCGACGGCCTCTCGCTGGCCATCGAAGAAGGCGAGTTCGTCGCGCTCATGGGCCCTTCGGGCAGCGGCAAGACGACGCTGCTCAACCTGATCGGCGGCATCGACCAGCCCACCTCGGGCTCGATCCAGGTCGCCGGCACCGAGTTGTCGCGCATGCGCGGCGCCGCGCTGGCGAAATGGCGCTCGCACACGATCGGCTACATCTTCCAGCTCTACAACCTCATGCCCGTCCTGACCGCGCTGCAGAACGTCGAGCTGCCGCTGCTGCTCGCGAAGATGAGCGGCGCCGAGCGCCGCAAGCGCGCGACGTTCGCGCTCGAGCTGGTCGGGCTCGGGGACCGGCTGGGCCACTACCCGCGGCAGCTCTCGGGCGGCCAGGAGCAGCGCGTGGCGATCGCGCGCGCGATCGTGTCGGACCCCAAGGTGCTGCTCGCCGACGAGCCCACCGGCGACCTCGACCGCAAGTCCGGCGAGGAGGTGCTCGCGCTGCTCGAGCGGCTCAACACCGAGTTCAAGAAGACGATCGTCATGGTCACCCACGACCCGCACGCCGCCGAGAAGGCCCATCGCATGGTCCATCTCGACAAGGGCGTGCTGTCGGCCTGAGCCGCGACGGAGAGCCCGTGTTCCGCCTCGTCCTCGTGAACCTGTTCCGCAACCCGCTCCGGACGTTCCTCACGCTCGGCAGCGTGTTCGCGGCGCTGTTCCTGTTCTGCTCGCTCGGGGCGATCCTCGACACGCTGCAGGCCGCCGCCGACTCGGGCAGCCGCGAGCGCCTCGCCGTGCGCCACGCGATCTCGCTCACCAACTTCCTGCCCGGCAATTACAAGGACCGCATCCTCACGATCCCGGGCGTCAGGCGGGTGTGCACGCAGACGTGGTTCGGCGGCAGGATCGCGGGCGACCGCCAGATGCGGCAGCAGTTCGCCGTCGACGACGACTTCTGGCCCATGTACCGGAAGGACTTCGACATCGTCGAGTGGTCGGCGCCGCAGGCGGCCGTCAGCCTGCCGGCCGACGTGGATCCGCACCTCGCCGCGTACTGGGTCGAGCGCCCGGCCTGCATCGTGGGCGCCGACCTCATGAAGAAGCAGGGCTGGAAGGTCGGCCAGACGATCCACCTCGAGGCGACGCTCTTCCGCGGCAACTGGGACTTCGTCGTGCGCGGCGTGTACCACAAGACGCCGAACGGCACCTGGCCCGACGACCTGATCCTGTTCCACAACGAATACCTGCGCGAGAACGGCCTGGGCGGGCGCGACCTGGTGGGCGTGTTCAAGATCGAGATCCCCGACCCGTCGCGCTCGGCCGAGATCGCGAAGCAGGTCGACGCCATGTTCGAGAACTCCGACAACCCGACCAAGACCGAGAGCGAGCAGGCGTTCGGGGCCGGCTTCATCAGCATGTTCGGCAACGTGCCGTTCGCGCTGCGCGTGATCGGCTTCGCGGTCGTCTTCACGATCCTGGTGATCTCGGCGAACACCATGGTCATGGCCGTGCGCGAGCGCACGAGCGAGGTCGGGGTGCTGAAGACGCTCGGGTTCACCGACGGCTCGATCTTCGCGATGATCGTGATCGAGGCGGCGATCATCACGACCGGCGGCGGCCTGGCCGGCGCGCTGCTCGCCAAGTTCGGCCTGCCGCGCGTGCCCGACTTCCCGATCTTCAACCAGCTCACGATCACCTGGACCACCGTCGTGACCGCCATCGCGATCGCGGTCGGCCTGGGTGCGGTCAGCGGCTTCATCCCGGCGTGGCAGGCGGCGCGGCTGCGCATCGTCGACGCGCTGCGGCGCGTGGACTAGGGACCGGGGGACCCATGGCGATTCCGCTCGTCTACAACGTGCGCAACGTCGCGCAGCGGCCCGTCTCGACCATCACGACGGCCGTCGGCATCGCGTTGACCGTGGCCGTGCTGCTCGCCGCGCTCGCGCTGGCCGAGGGCTTCCGGGCGACGCTCACCAGCGCCGGCTCGCACGACAAGGCCGTCGTGACCAGCAAGGGCGCCGACTCCGAGGTCATGAGCGGCTTCTCGATCGACAACGCCGCGATCGTGCGCGCCAACCCGAACGTGGCCACCGGCCCGGACGGCCGGCCGCTCGCCAGCCTCGAGATCGTCGCCACCACGAACCTGCCGCGGCTGAACCAGAAGGGCTCGAGCAACATCCGCGTACGCGGCGTGGACCCGGCGTCGATCGGCGTGCGCGCCACGCCGACGATCGTCGCGGGACGCACGTTCGCGCCGGGCGCCGACGAGGTGATCGTCGGGCGGCGACTGTCGGACCGGTTCGCGGACTGCCGCGTGGGCGACCGGCTCAAGGTGCAGCGCCGCACGTTCACGGTCGTCGGCAGCTTCGACACGGGCGGCTCGTCGTACGAGTCCGAGATCTGGGGCGACGCGTCGGTGATCGGCCCGGCGTTCCATCGCACCGGCGGCTACCAGGTGGCGCTGGTGAAGCTGAAGGACGACGCCGCGTTCGCGCGGCTGAAGAAGGACCTCGAGGGCGACCCGCGCCTGTCGGTCGACGTGGACCGCGAAGACGACTTCTACGCCGAGCAGTCGGTGGGCGTGACCACCATGGTGCGCGTGCTGGGTTGGTTCATCACGATCATCATGGCGGTCGGCGCGCTCTTCGGCGCCGCGAACACGATGTTCGCGGCGGTGGCCGGCCGCACGCGCGAGATCGCGACGCTGCTCGTGCTGGGCTTCAGCCCATTCGCCGTGATGACCTCGTTCATGATCGAGTCGGTGATCGTGGCGCTCGCGGGCGGCGTGCTCGGCTGCGTGCTGGCGCTGCCGATCAACGGCATCACGACCAGCACGACGAACTTCCAGTCGTTCAGCGAAGTCGCGTTCCAGTTCCGGGTGACGCCGCCGCTCATGGTCTCGGCGCTCGTCTTCGCGGTCGTGCTGGGCCTGCTCGGCGGCTTCTTCCCCGCCCTGCGCGCGGCCCGCCAGCCGATCGCCCGCACGCTGCGCGGCGGCTGAGCGCGCCGCCCGGGCGCTGCCATGGCGAATCCCGAAGGCGTCATCCGCTTCGACGTGCAGCACCAGCAGCGCCCGCTCGACGCGCGCGCGCTGGGCGACACCGCGCGCGTGCTCGCCGCGTGGCGCGGGATCCTCGCGCACCTGGGCCTGCTGGGCCGCGACCCCGCGCGCTACGCAGGACTCGGCTACGGCAACGTGAGCGCGCGGGTGCCGCCGTTCGGCGACGTGCCGCGCGGCCGGCGGCGGTTCCTCGTGACGGGCACCCAGACCGCGCACGTCGCGCACGCGACCCTGCGCGAGTTCTGCCTGGTCGAGTCGTGGGACGTCGCGGCGAACCGCGTGAGCAGCGCCGGCGAGGTCGCGCCCTCGTCCGAGTCGCTGACGCACGCCGCGCTCTACGACGCCTCGCCGGCGGTGCGCGTGGTGCTGCACGCGCACGCGCCCGAGCTGTGGCGGCGCGCCCGTTCGCTGGGCCTGCCGATCACGGACGCGACCGCCGCCAACGGCACGCCGGCGATGGCCGCCGAGGTCGCGCGGCTCTACCGCGAGGGCACGTTCGCCTCGACGCGCGTCGCGGCGATGGGCGGGCACGAGGACGGCGTGCTCGCGATCGGGGCGTCGGCCGGGGAGGCGGGTACCGCGCTCGTCGCCCGGCTCGCGCAGGCGATGGCGGCCTCGTGAAGGCCGGCGGGCGCGAGACGCGCGCGGCCTGGTGGGCGGACGGCGCGATCGAGTTCCTGGACCAGCGCGTGCTGCCCGCGCGGCTCGTCACGGGTCGCGCGGCCACGCTCGAGCAGGCCGCCCGCGCGATCGAGGACATGGCCGTGCGCGGCGCGCCGCTCATCGGCGTCGTGGCGGGCTACGCGCTCGCGCTGGCCGCGCAGCGCGGCGAGCCCCTCGAGGCCGCCTACGAACGCCTCGCGCGCACGCGGCCGACCGCCGTGAACCTGTGGACCGGGCTCGACCACGTGCGGGCGGCCGGCCCCGATCCGGCCGCGATGCTCGCCGCCGCGGACGCATTCGACGACGCCGAGGTCGCCGCGGCCGAGGCCATCGGCGCGCACGGCCTGGCGCTGCTCGGCCCGGGCATCCGCGTGCTCACCCACTGCAACGCCGGCTGGCTCGCCGTGCAGGACTGGGGCACCGCGCTCGCGCCCGTCTACCGGGCCGCGCGCGAAGGCCTGGCCCCGTTCGTCTGGGTGGGCGAGACGCGCCCGCGCCTGCAGGGCGCCCGCCTCACCGCGTGGGAGCTGCGCGAGGAAGGCGTGGCGCACGCGCTGGTGGCCGACAACGCCGCGCCCCACCTGGTGCAGCGCGGCGAGGTGGACCTGGTGCTCACGGGCGCCGACCGCGTGGCCGCGAACGGCGACGTGGCGAACAAGATCGGCACCTACGCGCGCGCGCTGGCCGCGCGGGCGCACGGCGTGCCGTTCTGGGTCGCGGCGCCGCTCTCGACGATCGACCGCGCGACCGCGAACGGCGACGCCATCGCGATCGAGGAGCGCGGCCCCGACGAGGTCACGTTCGTCGAGGGTGTCGACGACGAAGGCCGCGTGCGCCGGGTGCGCGTCGCGCCCGAGGGCACGCCGGCCCGCAATCCCGCCTTCGACGTGACCCCGGCCGGGCTCGTGACGGGGCTCGTGACCGAGGTGGGGCTCGTGCCCGCGACGGCCGGCGGCATCGCCGAGGCTTTCGCCCGCGCCGGCCGCGGCTGACGCGCCCGGCGCCCGCCCCCCGCGGCGGGGCCGGCGCGGCGGCTCACGTGTCCCGCGACGGACAAATGCCCGCTCCCTCGGGCCCCTCCGCGAACCGGAAACGCGCCCCGGCGCTCCAACGGGATGTCCATCCGGCCCGGTTGGCGAAGCCGCGCGGGCCGGGGCTATCCTGCATTCCGTTTGCGAAGACCCATTCCCGGATCATGGAGGCGGCTGTGTCCCGCGTTCACGACGTTCTCATCCTGGGCTCCGGCCCGGCCGGCTACACGGCGGCGGTCTACACGGCGCGCGCCAACCTCAAGCCCGTGCTCTTCACCGGCCTGCAGCCCGGCGGCCAGCTCACGATCACGACCGAAGTCGAGAACTACCCCGGCTTCCAGGACGGCATCATGGGCCCCGAGCTGATGGACAAGTTCCGCGAGCAGGCGGCCCGGTTCGGCACCGAGCTGATCGACCAGACGGTGGACCGCGTGGACTTCTCGCAGCGCCCGTTCCGCGTGTGGTCGAACGACGTCGAGTACCAGGCGAAGAGCGTGATCGTGGCGACGGGCGCGAGCGCGATGCTGCTCGGCATCCCGAGCGAGACGAAGTACATGGGCTTCGGGGTGAGCGCCTGCGCGACCTGCGACGGGTTCTTCTTCCGCGGCAAGCGCGTGATCGTGGTCGGCGGCGGCGACACGGCCATGGAGGAGGCGACGTTCCTGACGCGCTTCTGCTCCGAGGTCCTGGTCGTGCACCGGCGCGACGAGTTGCGCGCGTCGAAGATCATGCGCGAGCGCGCGCTGACCAACGAGAAGATCAAGTTCGCCTGGAACTCCGAGATCGCCGAGGTGCTCGGCGAGGACGGCAAGAAGGTCACCGGCGTGAAGCTGCGCGACACGCGGACCGGCGCGATCACCGAGATGCCGATCGACGGCGTGTTCATCGCCATCGGGCACAAGCCCAACACCACGTTCCTGGCCGGCCAGCTCGAGACCGACGCGAAGGGCTACGTGAAAGTCCGGCCGGGCTCGTCGTACACGAACGTCGAGGGCGTGTTCGCCGCCGGCGACGTGCACGACTCGGTCTACCGGCAGGCCGTGACGGCCGCGGGCAGCGGCTGCATCGCCGCGATCGACGCCGAGCGCTGGCTCGAGGCCCGCGCCCACGAGGAGCACGCGGCCGGCGCCGCGCACTAGGCGGGAATCCCCACCCACGATCCGAACGGAGGCGGTCTTGGAACGCGAAGTCCTGGAATTCGACGTGCAGTTCGTCGGCGCCGGCCCCGCGGGGCTGGCCGGCGCGATCCACCTCGCGAACCTGATCGCGAAGCACGACGAGGCCGTGGCGGGCGGGGCGCCCGGCACCGCCATCGGCGAAACGAACATCGCCGTGCTCGAGAAGTCCGCCGAGGTCGGCGCGCACGGGTTCTCGGGCGCGGTCATGGACCCGCGGGCGATCGCCGAGTTGATGCCCGACTGGCGCGAGCGTGGCTGCCCGATCGCCGCCGACGTCGCGGGCGACGACGTGTACATCCTCACCGACGGCGGCCAGTTCAAGCTGCCGTTCCTGCCCCCGGCGCTGCACAACCACGGCAACGTGATCGTGAGCCTGGGCGAGCTGGTGAAGTGGCTGGCCGGGATCGCCGAGGAGAAGGGCGTCCTGATCGCCACCGAGACGCCCGCGGCGTCGCCGATTCTCGAGAACGGCCGGCTGGCCGGCGTGCGCACCGGCGACAAGGGCGTGAGCCGCTCCGGCGAGCACAAGCCCACGTACCAGCCCGGTGCCGACGCGCTCGCGAAGGTCACGGTGCTCTGCGAGGGTCCGCGCGGCACGATCGCGAAGGCGCTCGAGAAGCCGCTGGGGCTCACCGAGGGCCGCGATCCGCAGGTGTACGCGACGGGCGTGAAGGAGCTGTGGGAGGTGCCGCCCGGCCGCGCCGCGAAGGGTCGCGTCATCCACACCATGAACTGGCCGCTGCCCGCCGACACGTTCGGCGGCGGCTTCATCTACGGACTCTCGGACACGCAGTGGTACGTGGGCTTCTGCACGGGGCTCGACTCGCCCGACCCCACGAGCGACCCGCACGGCAACCTGCAGCGCTTCAAGACGCACCCGCTCGTGCGCGGGCTGCTCGAAGGCGGCAAGCCGGTCGCCTACGGCGCGAAGACGATCCCCGAGGGCGGCTGGTACGCCATGCCGAAGCTCGCGGCCGACGGGCTGCTGCTCGCGGGCGACACGGGCGGGTTCCTGAACGGCGGCCGGCTCAAGGGCATCCACCTCGCGATCAAGTCCGGGATGCTCGCGGCCGAGACGATCTTCGAATGCCTGAAGGCGGGCGACTTCTCGAAGGAGAAGCTGGCCGGCTACGAGAAGGCCGTGTCGGAGTCGTGGGCCGGCGAGGAGCTGCGTTCGATGCGCAACTTCCACCAGGCGTTCGACGGCGGCCTGTGGCAGGCGCTGCCGCGGACGGGCTTCCAGATGTTCTTCGGCGGGCGCGACCCGTTCGGCGACCGGCTGCACGGCCACTCGAGCCACGAGCGCATGCGCAAGCTGCGTGCGGCGCGCCCCAACGGCAAGCCCGCGCCGCAGAAGTTCGACGGCCAGCTCACGTTCGACAAGCTCGCCGACGTCTACCTGTCGGGCACGATGCACGACGAGGACCAGCCGGTGCACCTCGTGGTCGCCGACACGAGCGTGTGCGCCACGAAGTGCCGCGAGGAGTACGGCAACCCCTGCCAGCACTTCTGCCCCGCCAGCGTGTACGAGATGGTGCCCGACGAGTCGAAGGGCGCCGGAGCGCTGAAGCTCCACATCAACGCCTCGAACTGCGTGCACTGCAAGACCTGCGACATCGCCGACCCGTACCAGATCATCACCTGGACGACGCCCGAGGGCGGCGGCGGACCGAACTACAAGCAGCTCTGACGCCGCCCGACCGCGCGGCCGGTCGCCCGCGCGGCCCACGCGCCGCCCGGGGGCGCGGATGCCGGTGCTATCCTGCCGGCCTCGCCCCCGCTCCGGGCACCGCTTCCACGAGGAACCCATGACCCGACGCTCGCTCGCAGGCCTCGCCCTCGTGGCCGCGTTCGCCACCGCCCTCTCGTGCGCCGTCGCCGAGCCGCCCGTGGGCGGCGGGCCCGACACCTACGCCGCCCCGCCCGCGATGAGCGCGGCACGCATGGGCCTGGCGCCGATCTACCGCGGCTTCTACGACGCGCTCGAGGGCGAGGGCGACTGGGTCCTCATCGAGCCCTACGGCTGGGTGTTCCGCCCGCGCGTGAACTTCGATTCGTGGCGCCCCTACTACGACGGCTGGTGGGAGCCGTCGGACAACTGGGGCTGGGTGTGGAACTCGAACGACTCCTTCGGCTGGATCACGGACCACTACGGCAGCTGGTTCTACGACGACTACCAGGGTTGGGTGTGGGAGCCGGGGCCCGTGTGGGGACCGGCGTGGGTCGCTTGGGTCGGCGTGGGGGACTACGTCGGCTGGGCGCCGCTCGCGCCCGTCGACTACGACGGCTGGTCCACGGTCCCGGGCGGCATCTTCACGTTCGCGGCCGCGCAGCAGTTCGGCGGCATGCAGGCCGGCGCGCAGTCCAGCTTCCTCGCCCGCCCGCCGGTGCACGACACGTCCGTCCGCGAGTTCGCGAACTTCGACCGCCGCGACGGCGTGGCGTTCAACCGCGGCCCCTCGTTCGACGAGATGCGCCGGCTCGGCAGCCCGATCCCGATCGCGCCCGACGCGCACGCCTACCGGCGCGTCGAGCTGCGCGACGTCACGCCGCCCGGCGAGTCGCAGCTGCTCCAGCGCACGAAGCGCCTGGTCGCGGCCGGCGTTCGCCAGCTCGCGCGCGACGGCCTCGGCGGGACGGTGCCCGCACCGGGCGGCAAGACGCCGGCCGCCACGCCCCCGGCCGACGAGCCGCCGCCCCGGCCGCGCACGAAGGAGGCGCCGCCCGACACGACCGCACAGCCCGGCGGGATCCACAAGCAGGCCCCGCGGCCGCTGCACGAGCCGCGGCGGCCCGAGCGGCCGCCCGGCAGGCGCGGTGGCGAACCCGACTCCACGAAGGGCTGAGCCGGCCGGCGATCTCGGTGCCCGGCTCCGCGCGCAGGCGCTGTCGCTCGGCTTCGAGGCCGCCGGCATCGCGCGCGTGGCGCCGCTCGACGCCGTCGCGCACTACGAGGCGTGGCTCGCCGCAGGCCGCCACGGCGACATGGACTGGCTCGCCTCGCCCAGGCACCGCGAGCGCCGCGCCGAACCCGACCGGCTCGTGCCGGGGATCCGCGCCGTGCTGTGCGTCGCGCTCTGCCACCCGCCGGCGCGCGATCCCGAGGCCGACGCGCGCCTCGGCCGCATCGCGCGCTACGCGGCCGGGCAGGACTACCACGCACTCATGAAGGAGAAGCTCGGCGCGCTCGAGCGCTGGATCCGCACCGATCTCGTGCCCGGCTCCGGCTCGCTCTGGTACGCGGACACCGGCGCCATCCTCGAGCGCGGCTGGGCCGAGGCGGCTGGCCTCGGCTGGATCGGCAAGCACTCGGGCCTGCTCGCGGAATCGCTCGGCTCGTGGTTCGTGCTGGGCGAGGTGCTGCTCGACTTCGACGTCGAGCCGGACGCGCCGCTCGCGCACGAGCGGTGCGGCACGTGCGAGCGCTGCCTCGACGCCTGCCCGACGCGCGCGATCGTGGCGCCCTACCAGGTCGACGCGCGGCTCTGCATTTCGTACCTCACGATCGAGCGGCGCGGGCCCATCCCCCGCGAACTGCGGCCGCTGGTCGGCGACTGGATCTTCGGCTGCGACGTGTGCCAGGAGGTCTGCCCGTGGAACCGCTTCGCGCCACCGGCGCGCGAGGCGCGCCTGCATGCGCGCACGCTCGACGGCTGGACGCTCGAGCGCTTCCTCGCGCTCGACGAACCCGCGTTCCGCAACCTGTTCGCGACGAGCCCCATCCGCCGCGCCGACCGCGAGGGGTTCCTGCGCAACGTCTGCGTGGCCCTCGGCAACCGCGGCGACGCGGCCGCGGCGCCGGTGCTGGCGCGCACGCTCGAGCGTGACCACGCCCCGCTCGTGCGCGGGCACGCCGCGTGGGCGCTCGGGCGGCTTGCCCCCGTTCCCGGCGACGTGCGCGGCCGGCTCGCGCTCGCCGCCGCGCGCGACCCGGACGCGGTGCTGCGCGACGAGGCGGCGGCCGCGCTGGCGGAGATCGGCGCGTGAGGGGCGTCGCCGGTCTCACGCTCGCGGCCGTGCTGCTCGCGGCCGCGGCGCGCGCCCGCGCCCTCGTCGGCGCCGCCGTCTCCTCGCTGCCGCGCGTGGAGGCGGGCGGCGGCGTCTGTCGCGCGGCGGACCC
>CAZIXL010000024.1:0-13765 GCA_964542885.1 uncultured bacterium | reverse complement strand
CGAGACAATCGCCCCAGCCGAACATGGCCGCCAACTGCGCGACGGCCTCCTTCTCCATGGCCGAGCTGGCGCGGCCGCCGTCGAGCGCGTGGTTGTTCGGGTTGATCCACGTCGCGAGCGCGTACGCCGTGCGCGCGACCGGGTGCGGCGGCTTGAGCATCTGGCCGGCGTAGAGCGGGTGGAAGTAGGGGAAGTTGTCGCGCAGGCGCTCGGCGGTCTCGTACACGACCTCGGCCGCGGCGCCGTCGAGCGAGCGCGGCGGTGCCGAAGGCAGCGCGGCGTAGCCCGCGTCGAGGCGGTTCAGCGCCTCCGCGAGCACGCGCAGCGAGTCGTGGTCGAGGCGCGAGCCGGCGGGCGCGGGACGTGCGGGATGGGAATCGGCCATGCGCGGATTAGAGGCGCGCGGCGTCCCGCTGGCAAGCCCGCGCAGGTGCGGTCAGGGGTTGCGGCCGGCCTCCGGCCCCGGGGCGGACGCGGACTCGCCGCCGCCGAGCGTGACGCCCGCCTGCTTGAAGTAGGCCACGATGCCCGTGGAGAGCTGCTTGCCCATCTGGCGCTGGAACGCCGGGTCCTTGAGCAGCTTCACCTCGCGGTAGTTGTTGATGAACGCCGTCTCGACCAGCACGCTCGGGAACTCGACCGACTTGAGCACGACGAAGCCCGCCTGCTTGATCCCGCGCGATTCCACGCGGCGGTCGGCGGCAAGGTGGTCGAGCAGCGTCTCGGCCAGCAGCTGGCTGCGCTCGAGGGCGACGTTGCGCTTCACGCCGTAGAGCACGCCCACCACGTCGTCCTCGGCCTGCGGCGGCACGCCGCCCACGAGGTCGGCGGCGTTCTCGAGGTCGGCGAGGTCGGCGTCCGCCTGGTCGCTCGCGCCCTGCAGCGACAGGAAGTAGACCTCGGTGCCGCTCCCGTGGCCGCGCCGGCGGCTCGAGTTGCAGTGGATGCTCACGAACAGGTCGGCCTTCGCCTTCTCGGCGATGTGGTAGCGCTCGCGGAGCGGGATGAAGAAGTCCTTGTCGCGCGTCAGGATCGCGCGCACACCCTTCACGTCGTTGAGCTGGTCGACCAGGCTCTTCGCGATCGCCAGCGTGACGTCCTTCTCGAGCACGCCGCCGGGACCGCGGGCGCCCGTGTCCTCGCCGCCGTGACCCGCGTCCACGACCACGAGCCGCACGCGGTCGCGCCGCTTCTCGGCGGCCGCGGCCGCGAGCGCGGCGAGGCGTTTCTGCTCGGCCTCGCGCGCCGCCCGGCTCTGCACGTCGACGACGATGCGGAACGGCTTGTCGGCGTCGGCGGCGAGCGTGAACGTGCGGAACGTCGCGCCGGGCGCCAGCATGACGATGAAGCGCGCGCCGGTGGCGTCGCGCACGGTGATGACCGAGTCGACCGCCGTGTCGCCCACCGTCACGGTCGCGAGCGCGCTGTCGGCGACGGTCAGGCCCGGCGCGGGCACGGAGACCACGAGCTGCGACGCGGAGCCCGAATCGGGCATGACCGGCGCCACGACCTCGGAGAAATCGAACACGACGCGCGTGTTCGCGGGCGTCGACCAGGCGCGGATGGCGCTCAGGTTCGGGGCCGCCAGCGCGCCGTGGGGCGCCACGGACGCGAGGAGTAGGCCGAGGACGAGGATCGCGATCGGGGTCTTGCGCATCGGTTCGGGGACTCCGTCCATGGAGCGACGGGAGGCGGCATGCGCCGCCTCCCGCCCGTTCATCGGTGGTTGCCGGCCCGCCCGGCCGTCATCGGGCGCCGAGCCGGAGGGTCACGAAGCGGGTGTTGCCGTCGCGGTTGACGAGAAGGGCCGCGGGGCGGTGCGCCTTCTTGGCCGCGTCCATGAGGTTCGTGAACGAGTCCGTGCCCTTGACCGAGGTCGGGCCGACCTGCTCGATCACGTCGCCGGGCTGGATGCCGCGGTCCTCCGCGACGCTGCCTTCCTCGACCTCCGTCACGCGGACGCCGGAGTCGATGCCGAGCTGCTTGAGTTCGTCCGCCCGCAGGTCCCGCACCGTGAGCCCGCCCAGGTCCACGCCGTTGTCGACGCCCTGCTGGGCCGGCGCGTTCGCGGCGACCTGCGTGTCCTTGTCGGCCAGCGTGACGTTGAAGCTCATCCGCTTGCCGCCGCGCAGGACGACGATGTTCGCCTGCTTGCCGGGGGCCGTGTCGGCGACCTTGAGGCGCAGCTTCTGCAGGTCGTTCACCGGCTGGCCGTTGTACTCGACGATGAGGTCGTTGCGCTGCAGGCCCGCCTTCTGGGCCGGCGAGTCGTCCATGACGCGCTGGATCAGCACGCCCTGCTGGCCCGACAGGCCGAAGCCCTCGGCCAGGTCCGGCGTGAACTCGGCGAGCACCACGCCGAGCATGGCGCGGCGCACGCTGCCGTGCGCGACGAGCTGGTCGGCGACGTGCTTCGCGAGGTTGATCGGCACGGCGAAGCCGATGCCCTGGCCGCTCGTGTTGACGGCCGTGTTGATGCCGATCGCCTCGCCGCGGATGTTGCACAGCGGGCCGCCCGAGTTGCCGAAGTTGATCGACGCGTCGGTCTGGATGAAGTCCTGGTACTCGGGCGTGCCGCCGAAGATGTTGAGGTCGGTGCGCCCCTGCGCGCTCACGATGCCCACGGTCACGGAGCCCCGCAGCTGGCCGAGCGGGTTGCCGATCGCGATGGCCCAGTCGCCGACGCGCAGCTGGTCGGAGTCGCCGAGCGGCAGCACCGGCAGGTTGTCGCCGTTGATCTGGATGACGGCGACGTCGGTTTCGGGGTCGGCGCCCACGACCTTCGCCTTGAACGTGCGGCGGTCGTTGAGCGTCACGTTGATCTCGTCCGCGTCCTTGACGACGTGGTTGTTCGTGAGGATGTGGCCCTTCGAGTCGATGATGAAGCCCGAGCCCGAGGAGGGCATGCGCTGCGGGTGGCGCGGCGCGACGTCGCCGAAGAAGCGGCGCATGAAGTCGTCGGCGCCGCCGTCGTCGGACGCGCTCACCTTCTTCTCGACGTCGATGAACACGACGGCGGGAAGCGCCCTCTCGACCACGGGGACGAACGGGCTCTCGGGCAGCGCCGCCGAGTTCTGCATGGCGACCGAGGCGACTTCGGCGCCGGCCGCGCGCGAGGCGCGCTGGAGGTTCAGGCCGGCGCTCAGCCCGAGGCCCACCACCAGGCCGGCGAGGATCAGGGCCGAGGCTCCGAGGAAGTAACTACGCGGGCGAATGACCGACCTTCCGTCCATCTGCTGGCTCCTCCGTGCATGACTTGGACGAGTATCGATGCGGCGCCCGGGCCACGGCGGGCCGGATCCGGACGTCCATCAGACTAGGGCCCTCGCGCCGGGATCCGGTAGGCCCGCGCTGTTCAGCGCGGGTCAATTTCGGGCCCCATCGCGGGGGCGCGTGGAGACCGCCTGCCGGGACCTCCGCGCGTACGGCAGGTCAGACGCTCCGAGGTCTCCCAGCGTTGCGCCGGGTCCCCGAAAACTGAAGAAGCATTGACGATGTGATCGGCACTTCGTGCCCGCGGGCACAGGTCGCGCTCGCGGTGGGCCCGCGGGCGCGGCGGGAGCAGCCCCGGGTGCCGACCGGGGGCGAGTCGACTAGACTGCGCCGCCATGCATGCCGGCACGGTCGTCTTCCTCTCGGACGCGCACCTGGGCGCGGAATCCCACGCTCGCGAGGCCTCCCGCGAAGCCCGGCTCCACAGCTTCCTCGACGCCCTGCCGGGACGCGCTTCGCAACTGGTGATCGTCGGCGACCTGTTCGACTTCTGGTTCGAGTACCGGACCGCCATCCCGCGCCGGCTCTTCCCCACGCTCGCGGTGTTGCAGCGCCTGCGGCGGGCCGGGATCGACATCCAGTACCTGAACGGCAACCACGACTTCTGGCTGGGCTCGTTCCTGCGCGAGAGCCTGGGGATCCGGACCACGGACCAGCCGGTCGTGGTCGAGGCGCAGGGCCGGCGGTTGTGGGTGCACCACGGCGACGGGCTCGTGGGCGGCGACCTGGGCTACCGCGTGCTGCGGCGCGTGATCCGCAGCCCGTTCAGCATCGGGCTCTACCAGCTGCTGCACCCGGACCTCGGCATCCCGTTCGCGCACGCCGTCTCGGGCTGGTCGCGCGCCTCGCGCGGGCACCCGCCGCTCCAGCCCGAGCGGCTGTGGCGCGAGATCGCCGAGCCGCGCTTCGCGGAGGGGTTCGACGGCGTGCTCGTGGGCCACTTCCACCACGCCTACGAACGGCGCGAGCACGGCCGCGAGTTCTTCGTGCTCGGCGACTGGATCGAGCGGTTCACCTACGCCGAGCTGGCCGAAGGCCGCATCACGCTGAATACCTGGCCGGCTCCGGAATAGGCAGGTCCCGGTTCGAAAAGCGTTTCGCCGGCGGGCGCGCGGCGAGCGTCGGGCCGCGGTGCGTACCAGGCGCGGCGCAGCCAGGATGGCGGAGCCGCGCCTGGATGCAGCGAGGCGGAGCAGGATGCGGAGCCGCGCGTGCCGCGGCCCGACGCTCGCCACGCGGCCGCCGGCGGAACCTCCGTGTCGTTCGGTTCCCGCGCTCCCGCGGGACGCCTCGGGGCCTCAGAACTGCGCTTCGAACGAGAAGCGGTGCGTGTCCCCCAGGTCGAGCTTCGCGGGCACCCACGCGTAGTCCACGCGGTAGTGGCCGTAGCGCCAGCCCACGCCGGCGCTCGCGTTCGAGAGGTCGTCGCCCTGCCGCAGGCCCGCGCGCACCGAGGCGCCCGTCGTGGACTCGAGCTCGCCGCCGAGCGCGACGACCGCCTGGCGGCCGCGCGTGGCGCGCAGGTCCAGCGCGGGCGTGAACGCGAGGTTGGGGCCGAACGCGGCGTGCCAGGCGAGGCCGCCGTGCACGGCCAGCGGCAGCCCGACCGGGTTCCCCTTCGTGCCGTCGATGTCGTAGTGCGCGGCGGGCCCGGCGTGCTGCACGGCGAGGCTCGCGCGGAGGTCGCGCCAGCGCTGCGGCTGCCAGCCCATCCCCGCGCTCATGCCCCACGTCATCGCCGACTCGTTCGCGATGCGCTCGCGCACGAGCTGCGTCGCGAGCCCGAAGCTGGTGCCGCCGGACAGGGCCCTGCCGTAGCCGAGCTGCAACTCCAGGTCGTGCGCGCCGAACGTGCCGATCAGGTTGCCGAGGTCGTCCCGCTCCTCGATGGGCTCGGAGTACATCGCGCGCAGGCTCGCGGCGAGGCCGCCGCCGAACGCCCGGCCGCCGAGCGCGAACTGCTCGTGCCGCAGGTTCTGCACGAACTCGAAGTGCGAGGCCGAGACCTGCATGCCCTGGATCGTCGAAAGGGCAGCGGGATTCCAGAACGACGCCTCGACACCCTGTGCGACCGCGAGGTAGGCCCCGCCCATGCCCGAGGCGCGCGCACCGGAGGGCACCTCGAGGAAGGCGAAGCCCGGCGGGGCGGCGAAGGCGTCGGGAACGAGCGTGAGGGCGAGGGCGAGCGGGGCCAGCAGGAAGGTGAGTCGGCGGATCACGTCGGGGAGTCCTCAGGATTCATGCGGCGGGCGGGACCGGTCGTCCCGGCCCCGCCGCGGTCGTTTCGCGGGCGCGGCAGTATAGGCCGGCCCGCCCGAAGAAGCAGCGGCTAGCGCCCGCCGCCTCCCCGGTGCTTCTGCCCACCACCCGAGGAGCCCTTGTCCTGGCGCGGCTGTTCCTGCTTCGGGCTCTCATGGCGCGGCTGCTCGCGGGGCGGCTCCTGGCGGGGAGGCGCCTGGCGAGGCTGCTCGCGCGGCGGCGGCGGGTTGTAGCTCGGCGGATCGTGACGCGGCTGCTCCTGCTTCGGCGGGTTGTACTGGGCCGGCTCGCGGCGCGGCGCCTCGCGGCGCGGCGACGCCTCGCCTTCCGGCTTCGTGTTGCGCGGCGGCTCGAAGCGCGGCGTGTCCTTGCCACCGAACCGCTCGCCCGACGAGGAGCCCTTGCCGCCGCCCTCGGGAGTCACCGGCACCTTGCCCGCGGGCGTGCGCCACACCGGCCCGCCACCGGACCTCGAGTCGGTTCCGGTCTCGGGCCGGTTGCGGCCCGTGGGCAGGATCCGGCGGTTGCCGGCATCGCGGAACGTCGTCGGGCCGGTGATGTAGCCCGGCGGCTTCGTGCGCGGTTCGTCACCCGGCCGGTTCGGAGGCGCGATGTAGCCGATCGGCGGCGACGACTTGTGCCGTACCAGCGGACCGCCCCACAGGTCGTCCCAGCGGCGCCGGCCGTCCCACGACGACCAGCGGTCGTGGCCGTCGTACCAGCGGCGGAAGCGCGGCGGGCAGTTCGGCCGCACCGTGTAGTAGTAGTACGGCGTGTGCGCCGTCCACAGGCACGGCCCCCAGCACCAGTTCCAGTTGACGCGGAAGTCGATCACCGAGCACTGCGTGTAGTAGGGATCGAAGCCGTCCCACCAGGCCCACTGGTTCGGGCGATGGCAGTCGTAGCAGAGGTAGCGCGGGTAGCGGACTTCGTGGCCCACGTAGTAGCTCGTGTAGGCGGTGGAGAAGTCCTCGAGGTCGTCCCCGGCCTTGCCCAGCACGGCCTCGCGGATCCGCTCGATGGCGACGTACGGGTCACCGACCACGCGGCCGTCCTCGTCGAAGCCCTCGGTGTCGTCGTGGCGGTTCGCCCAGCCCATGCTCTCGGCCTGCGGATCGAACGGGCGCAGGTACCAGGGCAGGCTGTTGAACGGCTGGCGCGAGGCGATCGCGACGATGAACCCCTGGCCCGTGACGTTGTCCACGGCCAGCTCGTAGCCCGAGCTCTCGGGCGGCAGCCGCAGCGTGTTGCGGCCCTCGACCATCCCCGCCGCGCGCCGGAACGGGTAGAGCACGGTCACGGCGCCCTCGGCGTCGATCGTGTAGACCAGCAGGTAGGCGTCGTCGTTGGTGCGCGCCTTCACCAGCATCTGCTCGCCCGGCGTGTACACCGCGTCGTCGCCGCGGTCGGTCCAGACTTCGACCGAGAGCGGCCGGGCGAACGCGGTCCCGGCGACGAGGAGCAGGCCCGTGGCGAGGGCGGCGATCCCCGAAACCCATTTCGTGCGCACCATGACCTTCACTCCTTCCCAGCGGCTCCCGCCGGCTGCGGCCGGCGGGGCGCTGCGGCACTTGACGGAATACCCCGTGGGGCGGGTCTCCGGTTCCCCGCGCGTTTCCTCGAGAAGCTGGACGGCTGAATCCTAGCGCAGGATCCCCGGAATTCCGCCGGGTTCACCCTGATTTCACCTCAGCCAGGCGATCGGCCGCCCGGCGGTGCCGCCGACCGACTTCCCGGCCCTGAGCTCGCCGTTGCCCGGGTCCGTCTGGTACGCCCAGTCGAACACGACCGCCGACGGCGACAGGCTGGACACGCGGAACTTGGCGAAGTGGTTGTCGCGGGTCCACACCACGTAGCAGTGGCCCGGGATGACCTCGACCGTCCCGGTGGGCGACCAGCCCGCGGCCGGCGCGTAGTCGATCGCGTCGAGCGTCGAGGCGAACCCCATGTCCTGGATGTCGGTCTGCAGGTCGGGCACGAACATCTGGTACACGCTGCCGTTGTACCCGAAGAACATGTCCGTCGCCGGGTCGTTCGAGGCGCGCGTGATGGCCGCCGAAAAGTCCCAGCCGGCGCCGGCCGTGCCGTTGACGAAGTTGGCGAGCGTCGCGCCCGAGCCGGCTGGGCGGGGCGTGTCGAACACGTTTTCGTACGACAGGTCGCTCTCGTTGCCCGAGTTGTCCACGGCCGCGACCGCGAAGTAGCGCGTGTCGCCGTTCGCGAGGCCGTTCACGACGAACGTGACGCCCGTCGTCGTCCCGACCCGGTTGTACGGGCAGCTCGGCCCGTCCGCGCAGGACGCTTCGTAGATGCGGTAGCCGGAGACGTCGCCCTCGGTGTTGGCGAGCCAGTGGAGCGTCACCTGCTGGTTGCCGGTGACGCTGTAGAGGCCCCGGGGCGCCGCGGGGGGCGTCACGTCGCGGGGCGAGACGTGGTCGTCGTCACAGCCGGCGGCGAACGCCGCGATCGCGACGAGCGTGAGGATCGGAACGAGTCGCATGTGGAACCCCTTTCGCGAGGGACGCTGCCGGGAACACGATCACGAGACACGGCAACGGCCGTGCCACTCGCTTCGGCCCGGTCCCGGCGGCGCGGGGACCCGCGATCGCGGCCATAGTGCACGATCTGGAGCGGAGTTCCACCAAACGAAACCGCCGCCGGCTCAGGGTGCCGGCGGCGGTGCGGTGTGCGTCGCGGACGCAGGTGTGCGCGGTACGCAACACCGTCTGAACGGTTGGACACCGGCCTGAGGCTCGCGGCAACAGCCTAGACATCCCCCAGTGTTGGCCACGACCGCGATTGACCGGTGTCCGTTACCTCTGGTTCGCCGAAGCCCCTGGTGACAGTGAGCCTGACCGGGTACTGCGCTCCGACCGTTCCGGGGCCGTCCCTTCGGACGAGTGCCAGAGGTGAACTGCATGTCGGTTGTCCAAGCTAGCCGGCGGCGAGTCCCGATACGTTGTCAGTAGACGGGGCTCGTACCCTCGACCGGTTCCCGCTCGACCGGCTAGCTCAGTTTGTTGCCCCGGCGGTGCGGCTGCCGGGTGTGTGGAGGTCCCCCCCTCCGACCGGGTGACAAAGCAGTCCGTGTGCCAACGCCAGAACATCGTCGGAACGATTTTCTAACCGAATGCGTGCGATTGGCTTGCGCCCGGTTTCGCGCATCGTTCCAGGGCCCTTCGGGGAGTCCGCGCGGGCCCCGATCTGGAAAGCGACTTCCAACGTTTTCGCCCCGCTCAGGCTAAGTGCCTGAACGGGGCGAACATGTGTATGAAGAAGTTTTCGATACCCGAAGTGGAAAGACTCTTTAGCCTTTCGAGCTGTTCGCCTGCTCTTCGAGACCGTAGCTGCGGATGCGGCTGAGCAGGGTCGGGTAACTGACCCCGAGTTCGCGGGCCACGCGGGCCTTGTTGCCGCGGTGCCTCGCGAGCGCCCCGGCGATGAGCTGGCGCTCCAGTTCGGAAACGTTGCTTCGCAGCGTCCGCCCGGCGCCGGGGAGCGACGCACCGGGCGAACCGCCCGCGGCGGGCGCGGGCGCGGGCGACGTCCCGGCGGCGGCCGGCCGGAGCTCGCGCAGATCGGGCGGCAGCAGGTCGGCGCCGAGCGCGTCGCCCTCGTCCGCCAGCACCACCATGCGCTTCACGAGCTTCTCGAGCTCGCGCACGTTGCCGCGCCAGTCGTGCGCGAGCAGCGTGCGCATGACGTCCGGCGTGAAGCCGCGCAGCGGCTTTTCCATCTGGCGCGAATACACCGCCGCGAAGTGCTGGGCGAGCACCGGGATGTCCTCGCGCCGCTCGCGCAGCGCCGGGACGCGCACGGTGATGTCGTTGAGCCGGTAGTACAGGTCCTCGAGGAACCGCCCCTCCTGGATGCGTTCGCGCAGGTCGGAACTGGTCGCGCAGATGACGCGCGCGTCCACCTTGCGCGTGCGCGTGGCGCCGACGGGGCGGATCTCGCCGCGATCGAGCACGTGCAGGAGCTTGGCCTGGACGGCCTCGGGGATCTTCTCGATCTCGTCGAGGAAGATCGTGCCCCCCGCGGCCTCCTCGAACAGGCCGGTCTTGTCGCGGGTCGCGCCGGTGAACGCGCCCTGCACGTAGCCGAACAACTCGCTTTCGAGCAGCTGCTCGGGCAGCGCGGCGCAGTTGACCTGCACGAACGGATGGTCGCGACGGTTCGACATCTCGTGCACGACCTGCGCGAACAGGCCCTTGCCGGTGCCGGTCTCGCCCATGAAGAGCACGGTCGCGTTGCTGTCGCCCACCTTGCGCAGCAGCTGCAGGATGTCGGCGATCTCGCGCGAGTGCGACACGATGCGCTCCGACCCGGGGCTGGGGCGCAGCTTGTCGCGCAGCTGCTGGTTCTCGGTGAGGAGCAGCGAGCGCTGCGCTTCGACGATCGCGACGGCGGCGCTGTTGGCCAGCACCGCGAGCATGTTCAGTTCGCGCTGGCGGAACGCGCCGAGCAGGTTGTCGTTCAGGCGGTCCACGTACACCAGGCCCACGGACTGCGACGGGAAGTTGAGCGGCACGCAGACGAGCGAACCGACGCCCTCGAGCGCCTCGGTCAGCGCGGCGCCGAATCGCGGGTCGGCCGTGACGCGGCTCGAGAACATCGGGCCGTTCTCCACGAAGCGCGCCCCGCCGACGCTCTCGAGCACGCGCAGCACGCGGCGCGCGCGGTCGCGCCCCAGCCCGTGCTGGGCGACCACGTCGAGCCGCCCGCCGTTCGAGCTGAACGCGAGGAAGCCGCGGTCGCCTCCCGAGTGCTCGACGGCCAGCTTCACGATCTGCGCGAGCAGGCCGTCCATGTCGTTCGTCTCGCGGAAGAGGCGGTTGGCCTCCTCGAGCGCGCGGAACTCGTTGCACGTGGAGAGCGACACCGCCACGTACTGGCGTTCAATCTCGCGGCGCAGTGCGGCGGCGCGCTCCTCGGTGGCCGGGTCGGCCGACTCGAGGAGCCACAACTCGGCCTGCTCGAGCAGCGCCAGCGCCTGGTCGTAGTGCTCGCGCTCGGACTCGAGCCGCGCCAGCGTCAGCAGCGCCTCGGCCGCGAGCGGCACCACGCCGAGCTGGCGGAACATCGCCGCGGCGCGGCGGTGGGCGTCGGCCACGGGATCGAGCGAGACGCGCAGGCGCGTGCTCGTGGGCAGCAGCAGCAGGAACTCGCCCCACGCCGCGAGCGTGGTGGCGTGTTCGTAGACCTCGCCGAGGTGGTCGAACGCCTGGGCCGCGTCGCGCAGGTGGCGCTCCATCGCGGCCGCCTGGCCGCGCAGCGCCTCGAGCCGGGCGAGCGAGCGCTGCGCGATCGCGTGCTCGACGCGGTCGCCCAGCCGCTCGGCGAGCGACAGCCCGCGCGAACCGTGCGCGTGCGCCTCCTCGAGGCGCCCGACCAGCTGCATCGCCAGGCCGACGCGCGTCTCGAGCTCCATCGTCATGTCGCCGAGCGGCGCGCCCGCGCGCGCCTCGGCCAGCGCGGGCTCGAGCAGCCGCAGCGCGGCCGGGCCCTGCCCGCGGTCCAGCTCGATCTCGGCCAGGAACTCGCGCGCCAGTTGCGTCTCGCGCAGCGCGTTCGCGTGGCGCGCCAGGTCCAGCGCGCGCTCGTAGTGTTCGCTCGCGCGGTCGTACTGCCGGCGGCGGCGGCACAGCATGCCCAGCGCGAGCAGCGCCTGTGCCTCGCTCGTCGGGTGCCCGACCTCGCGCGCGATGCGCAGCGAGTTGCGGAAGTGCTCGTCGGCGAGGTCCCACTGGCCGAGGCGATAGCGGATCAGCCCCAGCGCCTGGTGGTGCGCGCGCATCCGCGCGTACAGGCCCTTGCGCTCGTCGATCGAGAGCGCCTGCTCCAGGAAGCGGACGGCCTCGCGCCACTCGCGCAGGTTCTTGTAGACGATGCCGAGGTTGTTGAGCGCCACGACCAGGCCGTCGGCATGGTCGATCCGCCGGAACGTCGCGGCCGCGTTCTGGTACCACTCGATCGCGGCGTGCGGCTGGCCGAGCCGCTTCATGTTGTTGCCGATCACCAGCGCGACGTTGCCCACGGTCCGGTGGTCGTTCGTGTCGCGCAGCACGGCGTAGGCGTAGTGGCTGTAGCGAAGCGAGCGGCGGTAGTTGGCGCTCTCGAACGCGACCGCGGCGAGTCGCGCCGCGACCCGGGCCCGCACGCGCGGATCCTCGAGCACGCGCCCCTCGGCCCGGGCGCGCAGCGCCAGCGCGCGCGCGGCCTCGCCGGCGCCGCGGAGGAACTCGGCCTCCGCCGCCTTGAGGAGCAGGCGCACTCGCGCCGGCACGTCGTGGACGTCCACCGTCGCCAACGCGGCGGTGAATGCCTCGACGGCACCGGCGAAGTTGTCCGCGGCGAGATGAAGATCGCCGACCGCCTCCTGCCGGCCGACGCCGGAATCCGGCGCCAGGGCCCGCTCAGGCTGATCGGGGGGGATCGCTCTCTGCACGGTCAGGTCCTCGACGATTCACAACCCGGTGGTGACCGGCCACCGTGCCGGTCACCTGCACCTCATCGAGCCGTCCGGTACCTTAGTGCCGGTACGGTTGGTGCTGCTCGATCTGGCCTTTTTCTCTCCACCTGAGCCACCACTGCAGCAGCCAGAAGTTCGGCAGCGACGACAGCGACGCCGGCTTCACTTCCGGAGCCGGGGCGCCGGTCCCGGTGGGATCCGGTTCACCCGTGAAAGTGCCCGCACCGGGGCGGATCACCGTGAGCGGAGAAGTCGTCCCGGACGGACTCGGGTGCGGATTCCGTCGCAGGGGCGGCTGCGCCGCGGCGATCTCGACCCCGGCGGTGGCGAGCACCACCGCAGCGAGGGCCAGTGTGACGAGGAGTCTGTTGCGAAGCTTGGTCATGCGATTCCCGCTCCCTCCAAACACTGGCTGATGACCAAAAACCGCCGCCCGGCCGGAGGACGCCGCGGCGAGCGCGATGGGAAACGACTTGGAGTGGGGACCAGCTCTGTGTGCCTGCGGGGAGTATCCGCCGCCTGAAAAGGAATGGTCAACGCTTATCTCACGAGCGTTGCGCCAGCCATTCCTCCGCGGCGAGGCGCACCAGGCCGTAGCGCAGGCCCTGGGTCGAGGTCACGAGCCCCGGGGCCTGGAAGCGGCGCACGAGCGCCTCCACCACCAACGCGCCCGCGCCGATGATGTCGGCCCTGCCCTCGCCCATGATGGGCAGCCCGCGCCGGTCGTCGTGCGAGAGCCGCACGATCCGGTCCGTCAGTGCCAGCACGCGCTCGCGCTCGATGTACCAGCCCTCGAGCAGGGCCGGGTCGTAGTCCTTGAGCTCGCGGTCCAGCGAGGCCAGCACGGTCACCGTGCCGCCCACGCCCGCCAGCAGGGTCGCGCGCTCGGGAAGCTCTGCACAGCCATGCATAAGTTCACCGGCGATGACGTTGCGGGCGGCCTGGAGCGTGGCCTCGTCGGGCGGATCGCCGGGCAGCAGGCGCTCGTGCAGCGAAACCGCCCCGAACGGCAGGCTGGTCCAGCGGCCGTGCTGCGTCCCGACGCCGCTCACGACCTCGGTGCTGCCGCCGCCGAGGTCGAAGACGACGCAGTGGCTGGAGCGCGAGCGGCCCCCGAGGCCGAGCACGACCGCCTTGTAGACGAGCCGCGCCTCCTCCTCGCCGCTCAGCACGCGCACCGGCAGGCCGGCGCGCCGTTCGATCCGCTGCGCGGCCGTCTCGCCGTTGGTCGCGCTGCGCAGGGCCGCCGTCGCGCCCGCGATCACGTGCACGGCCCCGAGCGAGCGGGCGCGGCGCGCGAACTCGTGCGCGATCGTGGCCGCGCGCTCGGCGAGGTCCTCGTCCACCAGGCCCGTCTCGTGCAGCCCGCGGCCCAGCCGGCAGGGCTCCCCGGCGCGCGCGACCGACTCGAGCGGCGACTCCCAGGCGTCCTCGCCCTTGAGGTCGCCGACCAGCAGGCGGACGGAGTTGGAACCGATATCGATTGCACCGATGCGCATACGTTTGCCTTGCCCGGCGGGGGTCAGAGCAGGAAGTCCTCGATGGAGTCGGGGATCCGCCGGGGCGCGGATGGTTGCGCTTCAGGCGGAGCGGCATGTGTACCAGATCGCGGAGCGTCCGTGCGAACGCGTTCTGCCTCGGGGACCGGACGTGGTTCCGCGGGTTCGCCCGCGCGGAGGTCCGCGCGGCGGCGCGCGCGAACGGGACGTGCCGGGCCGCCGGCGGCGTCGAGGGGGCGGGGCGTTCGCGCCGCCCGCTGCG
>CAZIXL010000023.1:8277-13849 GCA_964542885.1 uncultured bacterium | reverse complement strand
GGCGCCGCCGCGGGCGCCTGGGGCGCCGGCTCGGCGGCACGGACGGCGCCAGCCGCCGGGGTCGCGGAGACCACCGGTGCCGACGAGACCGCGGAAATGCGCACCGCGCGACCGCCCGAGGACAACTCGAGTTCGCCGATGCCGGTGCGCTGGACGAGACGGATGAGTTGCCGCAGCTCGCGGAGCTCGAAACCGCCGGCCGACGCACCGGCCGGGTTATCGGCCCCGGGGCGCCCGGCCTTCAGGCCGCGTGCGGGCGCCGCCGCCTTGCGGCTACGCCTGGCGGCCACGGTTCAGGACCTCGACGAGACCGCGCAGCGCCAGCACGTAGCTGTCCGGGCCGAAGCCCTGGACGACGCCCAGCGCCACGCCGGAGACGTGGGACAGGTGGCGAAACGGTTCCCGCGAATGGGGATTGGACACGTGCACCTCGACCGTCGGGAGAGCGGAGCCCTTCACCGCGTCGCGGAGCGCGACGCTCGTGTGGGTCAGGCCGCCGGGATTGAGCACGACACCGTGAACGCGACCGCGGGCTTTGTAAAGCACGTCGATCAGAACGCCTTCGTGGTCACTCTGGAGCGTCTCGACCTCGCAGCCGAGTTGTGCCCCGAGCGCCGTGAGCCGGGCATCGATGTCCGCGAGGGTGACGCGGCCGTAGACTTCGGGCTCGCGTGTGCCGAGCGCGTGCAAGTTGGGTCCGTGGAGGATCAGGATGCGCATCTGGGCTCACCGGACACGTGCGTCAACCGCGCGCTCCGGCGTGCAGCAGCGCGGCACGCACGAGCGAAGACGGAACAGCGCGGGGCACGCTAGCATCGCCGATTCGGGGCGTCAACACCCAGCGCACTTCACCGTCGCGTCGCTTCTTGTCGCGCGACATCGCGGCCGTGAGCGCGCGCACGGAGAGCGGCGGCATGCGCACCGGCAGGCCCACGTGATCGAGCATCGCCTCGAGGCGCACGTGCGATTCGGGCGCGAGACCGGCCGCCCCGACGCTGAGCCGCGCGGCCGCGCGCATGCCGATCGCCACCGCCTCGCCGTGCAGCAGCCCGCGGTAGCCAAGCACGGCCTCGATCGCGTGGCCGAGCGTGTGGCCGAAGTTGAGCGCCGTGCGCACGCCGCCCTCGCGTTCGCGCTCGTCCGCCAGCACGACGCGCGCCTTGGCGCGGATCGCGCGCGCCACCGCGCCGGTCAGTGCCGCGGGCTCGCCGGCGGCCAGCGCGTCGGCGTTCCGCTCGCACCACGCGAACAGCGGCGCCTCGACGGCGAAGCCCTGCTTGATCACTTCGGCGAGACCCGCGCGGCGCTGGCGCGCGGGCAGCGTCGCGAGCACGTCGGGGTCCACGAGCACGCCCGCGGGCTGGTGGAACGCGCCCACCAGGTTCTTGCCCGCGTCCAGGTCCACCGCGGTCTTGCCGCCGACGCTGCTGTCGACCTGGGCCAGCAGCGTCGTGGGGACGCACACCCACGGCACGCCGCGCAGCCAGCTCGCCGCGGCGAAGCCCGCGAGGTCGCCGACCGAGCCGCCGCCGAGCGCCACGACGGCGTCGGCACGGCCGAGGCCCGCCGCGGCGAAGCCGTCCCACAACCGCGCGAGCACGCGGGGCTGCTTCGCCGCCTCGCCCCGGGGCACGACGAACACCTCGAGCGCGATGCCGCCGCGGCGCAAGGCGCGCCGGGCCGCGGTGCCCCACAGCGCGAACACGCGCCGGTCGGTGACGAGCGCCACGCGTCGGGCGCCGGTCGCGCCGCGCGTGAAGGCGCCGAGCCCCGCGAGCGCGCCGCGGTCGATGCGCACGCGCGAGCGCGTGCCCGCGGACGGGAAGTCGAGCCGGAGGTTCGCCATGGCCGCCGAAGCTACACGCGGCCCGCTCAGTGCGTCGAGTCCTGCGCCTGCCGCAGCCGCCCGAGCTCGGCGCTCAGGCGCCGGATCTCGCTCTCGAGCTCGTCCATGCGGCGCGTGCCCGGCGCCGCGGCGGACGACGACGCGCGCGCGGCCACCGGGGCGCCCACCTGCAGCTGCATCCAGCTCGGCACGTCCACCGGTGAGCCGGCCAGCGCGACGCGGCCCTCGCGCTGCATCTCGTCGTGCGCCCACACGAGCCTCACGCTCGTGCCCGGCTTGGTCGCGGCCACCCAGCGCGCGAGCTGCTCGGGGTACTCGACCCGCTGGTCCTCGAACGCCACGATGAGGTCGCCCTTGCGCAGGCCGGCGCGCTCGGCGGGACCGCCCGGCTGCACGTGCTCGACGAGCGCGCCGAGCGGGATGCGCTGGCCGGGCTCGGTGGCGCTGTCGACGTAGGCGCCGCGTGTCGAGACACCCAGGTAACCCAGCTCGACGCGGCCGGAGCGGCGCAGCGCTTCGAGCGAAGGCGCGATGTCCTCGGCGGGAATCACGAGGCTCAGCCCGCCGGGCCGGCGCTCGCCGCGCTCGCGGCGCCCCGGCGCCTCGGGCGAGCCCAGCTCGCCCTGCACCAGCCCCAGCAGCTCGCCGCGCGAGTTGATCGCCGCGCCGCCGCTGTTGCCCGGGTACACCTCGTTCGTGAGCTGCAGCAGGCTGGTGCCGGGGTCGCGGTGGCGGAACGCGATGTTGCCGACCGACTGCGTGGGCGCCCCGCGGTAGGAGCTGCCCAGCACGATGACCCAGTCGCCGAGCTTCGCGGGCCGCGTGGCGAGTCGCAGCGACGGCAGCTCGAGGCCGGAGACGCGCAGCAGCGCGATGTTCCGGATCGGGTCGATGCCGGCGATCGTCGCCTCGGCCTGCAGCCCGTTCGCGGTGAGCACCAGCACGTGGTCGGCGCCCAGCACGACGCTCACGGTCGTGAGGACCTCGTCGGAACCGACGGCCACGCCGGAGCCCACGCGGCTGTGCACGCGCGGGGCGCCCGCGGCGTCGCGCCCGGATTCCTCCTCGGTGCGCTGCGCCACGATCGTGAGCAGTGCCGGCCGCGCGCGGCGCGCGATCTGGTCGACGTCGGACTCGATCGCCGTGAGCACGCCCTGGGCGACGAGCGGCCGCGGCACGACGAGCAGCGACGCAGCGAGGCAGGCGAACACGAGGAGCGCGGACCGGAACGCGACGAGAGGACGGCCCCCGCCGGGGGTCGTCCGCGTGCCGCCGCGGCGGTGCCGCGACCGGCCTGGTCCGTTCACGTGAGGGAAGCTCGTCTCCTGCCCTGGGTCGGAAGGTTCAGAAGGTGATGACCGTCTGCTCGCCCTGGATGCCGCCCGGCACCTGCGACACGGTGCGGGCACGACCTTCGCGCACGCTCACCGGGTCGAGCACGAAATCGACGTCCTCGCTGTGGTCGAAGAGACTGTCGAGCGTCGCGGTCGTCGCCGCCCCGCTCGACGCGAGCGAGCCGCGGCCGCCCGGGGCGCCGTCGGCGGCGCGCGTCGCGACCAGCCGCGCCTGTGGCACCGGTGAACCGCCGCCGGCGGTGAGTCCGGCCGGGGTGCGAGCAAGGTACGGCGAGACCATCGCGACCACGAGCACGACCGCGGCCGCGGCGGCCGTCACGGGCACCCAGCGCGGCGTCTCGCGCACGAAGATCACGTCGGGCGCACGGCCTGCACGGCGCGCGGCCTCGAGCGCACGCGGCGCCAGGTCCGGCGCGGCTTCCACGCGCGGCAGCGTCCCCACCGCCTCGAGCGTCCTCGCGAACTGCTCGTACTCGCCCCGGCAGGCCGCGCACGTCTGGAAGTGCGCCTCCAGCCATTCGCGCTCCGCCTGGGTGACTTCGTCGTCCCAGTAGGCCCCGAACAGGTCCCGGGCCCGTCCACAGCTCCTCATGGTGCGTCCTGCTTTCGTAGTAGCGGTTGGAGCTTGCGCTTCAGCATGCCGCGCGCGCGATTGATGCGTGACCGCACCGTCCCGCCCGGCACCCCGAGCACTTCGGCGATCTCCTCGTAGGCGAGTCCCTCGATGTCCCGGAGCACCAGTGCGAGCCGGTACTTCTCCGGAACGGTGGCGATGGCCCGACCGACTTCCCCCTGCAGCTGCTCACGCTCGAGCCCGGTCTCGCGCGACTCCGTGGGGTCGGCGAGTTGCGGCAGGCTGTCGTTCAGCACTTCCGTCAGCGCGTCCAGCGAAAACCAGTTGCGTCGCCTCACGCGGCGGCGGATCTCGTTCTTCGCGAGGTTCGCCGCGATCGTGAAGATCCAGGTCGAGAACTTGGACCCGCGCCGGTAGTTCCGCCGGTGCACGAAGACCCGGACGAACACCTCCTGCGCCAGGTCGTCCGCGGAGTTGCGGTCGTTCAGCACCCGGCTGATGAGGTTCGTGACCCGGCCCTGGAAGCGGCCCACCAGCTCGGTGAACGCGCGCTCGTCGTCCTCGGCCACCCGGGCCATGAGGTCTTCGTCCGAAAGGCTCACGATCTGGGCGAGCGGTGGGTTCTTGTCTGGGGCCAAGCTCGAACCTCGTCGGTCCTGTTACCCCCGTGTGGGGCCCCGGGTTCCCACGCTCGGCGGGAGCCGGGGGGCGGGCTCAGTGCAGCTGCTCCAACTTGTTCCGCACGCGCGCGTTGCGTGAATCGGCCTCGAGGCTGGCCCGGTATTGGTCCCGGGCCCGATCGGGCATGCGCAGGGCGCGGTAGACGTCGCCCAGGTGCTCGTGGATCACGGGGTCCCCGCCCGAGAGGCGCAGGGCGTTCTCGAGCTGGACGCGCGACTCCTCGAAGCGGCCGAGGCGGTAGAGCACCCAGCCGTAGGAGTCCACGTACGCGCCGTTCTCCGGGTCCTGGTCCAGGGCCCGGCGGATGAGCGAGAGCGCCTCGTCGAGGTCGCGCTCGTGGTCGGCGAGCAGGTAGCCGAGGACGTTGAGCGCCCCGGGAAGGTCGGGCGCGCGGGCGAGCGCCTTGCGGCCCATCTCGATCGCGCCGGGCACGTCGCCCGACTGCTCGAGGCAGAAGCCGAAGTCGAGCAGCAGCAGTGGATCGTCGGGCACCCGGGCGAGCGCCTCGCGATAGGCGGCGACGGCCTCGGGCCAGCGCTTCGCGTCCTGGTAGATGCGCGCGAGCAGCCGCCGCGCGTCGAGCGACTCGGGCGCGGCCGCGACGGCGCGCGCCGCGTAGGCCGCCGCCGAATCGAGGCCGCCGGTCAACGCGTGCGCGCGGGCCTGCAGCGCGAGCGAGCGCTCGTCGCCGGGTCGGGCGTGCGCCCAGGCGTCGGCGAGCGCGAGCGCCTGGCGCTTGCGGTCGTGCCGCGCGAGCACGGCGACGCTGCGGAGCACCAGGTCGAGGTCGCCCGGCGCGAGCGCGCGCATGCGCTCGAGCGCCCGCTCGCCGGCGGCCGCGTCGCCGCTCGCGAACGCGGTCTCGGCCTCGGCCTGCAACGCCGTCGGGTCGCCGGGCTCGTCGGCGGCCAGCTTCCGTGCCTCGCGATAGGCGTCCCGGTCGCGGCCGGCGCGCCCGAGCAGCACGACCAGGCGCCGCCGCGTCGCCTGGTCGTTCGGGTGCACCTCGAGGTGGTGGCGGTAGAGCGCGATCGCCTCGTCCAGCCGGCCGGAACTCTCGCGGATCCAGCCGCGCAGGAAGAGCGTGCCGGGGCGCACCGGGTTCAACTCGACGGA
>CAZIXL010000023.1:0-8267 GCA_964542885.1 uncultured bacterium | reverse complement strand
CGAGCCCGTATTCGCCGAGCCGGGCCGACGTCGAGGCGAGCTGGAACCAGCTCTCGGCGTCCTCGGGGTCCAGCTCGACGGCGCGGCGCCACGCCGAGGCGGCCTCGCGGACGCGGCCCAGCATGTCGGCGACGCGCCCGTAGGTGAGGACGTACTCCGAGTTCGTCGAGTCGGCGTGCACCGCGTCGGCCAGCGGGTCGATCGCCTCGACCGGCCGTCCCAGGTTCACCAGCGCGACGCCGCGCAGCCACCGCGCGTGCACGTTGCCGGGCTCCTTCGCGAGCACGCGGTCGGCCAGCTCGAGCGCGCGCCCGGGCTCGCCGCCGTCACCGGCCGCCTCGGCCAGGTGCAGCATGAGGTCGACCGCGTCCGGGTCGAGCGAGAGGGCGCGCGAGAACTCGGCGCGCGCTTCGGCCCCCTGCCCCTGCAGTTCGAGCCATCGCCCCTGCAGATAGTGACGGAGCGCCTGCTCGCTGGGATAGGCGTCGGAATCGGGCGCGGCGGGAGACGGCGTGGCCGGGGCCGGACCGGCCGCGAGCGCGAGGGACAACAGGATGGGCCACATGGACGCCGCAAGGGTAGCACGCGGTTCCCGCACGGCTCCACGGCGTGTTCGTGAATCCTTTGGTCCCCTCCCGGCCGCATGGTAAATCTAGCGCACCCCTCTCTGACGCCTGCCGCGAGGGAGCACCATGTCCGTCACCACCAGGGTTCTCGTAGTCGACGACGAGGAAAGCGCCGCACGCGCCATCGCCGGTTTGGCCGGTCGTTTCGGGCACGAAACGGTCGTCTGCCGGGACGTCGAGAGCGCGCTCGCCGCGTTCGATCGCCAGTCCTTCGACGTCGTCGTGTCCGACGTCATGATGGGCACGCTCGGCGGCTTCGACCTGCTGGACGGCATCCAGCAACGGCAGTCCAAGGTGCCGGTGGTGCTGGTCACCGGCGGGGCCACGGTGAGCGCCGCGATGCGCGCCGTCGAGCACGGCGCGTACGACTACCTCTCCAAGCCCTTCAGCCTGGAATCGCTCGGCAAGCTGCTCGCGCGGGCGATCGAGCACAAGCGCATCCGCGCTCGCGAGGCGCCGGCGGCCACGCCGGCCTCGCTGCCGGACGGCATGCGCGACATCATCGGGCACTCCGACCTCATGCTCGAGGCGTTCAAGAAGGTGGCCCGGGCCGCGCCGGGCGACGCCAACGTGCTCGTGCTGGGCGAGAACGGCACCGGCAAGGAGATGGTCGCCCGCCAGCTGCACGAGAAGAGCGGGCGTGCCGACCGGCCCTTCGTACCCGTGAACATGGCGGCGATCTCGGCCGGTGTCGCCGAAAGCGAACTGTTCGGCCACGTGCGCGGCGCGTTCACGGACGCGCGCGAGACCCGGCAGGGGTACTTCCAGCAGGCGCACGGGGGCACGCTCTTCTTCGACGAGATCGGGGACCTCGACCCGGCGCTGCAGGCCAAGCTCCTGCGCGCGATCCAGGAGCGCCGGATCAAGCCCGTCGGCTCCGACGAGGAGATCGAAGTCGACATCCGGCTGGTCTCGGCCACGAACCATGACCTCGCGCACCTGGTGCGCGAGGGGCGCTTCCGCCAGGACCTCTACTTCCGGATCAACGTCGTCACGATCTGGCTGCCGCCGTTGCGCGAGCGCCCCAAGGACATTCCCGATCTCGCCGCGCACTTCCTCGGCCGCTTCGCTTCGCGGTCGGGCCGCCCGATCCCGAGCCTCACGCCGGAAGCGCTCGAGGTGCTGCTGGCGCACCCCTGGCCCGGCAACGTGCGGGAACTCGAGAACGTGATGCAGCGCGTCGTGCAGTTCTGCACGGACGGCGTGGTCACGCCGGACCTGCTGAGCCTCGAGGGACCGGAGGCCGGCACGGTCGCTCCCGGGTCGACCGCTCCCAGGCGCTTCCTCTCCTACCGCGAGAAGATGGACGAGTACGTGCTCGAAGTGCTGGCGGAGACGAACAACAACATCACGCAGGCGGCGCGCATCCTGAAGATTTCGCGCCGGACCATCCAGAGAATGGCCGCCCGTCGTCGCCGGGAGCTGGAGGCGTGTGCCAGATAGGCACGGCCGGGATTTCCCTGTCGCGCCCGGCATATCCTCCGTTCCGACTGTGTATTCGGGCGATCCAGCCAGTTCTTCCAGCGCCAAGTTGTCAAACTGAGGGCATCAACCCCCCGGAATGGCCCGGCCAGCCCGCCGAAAAAAGATCGCTAAGCCATTGCGTGACAACGACAGTCGACGAATCTTTCCCGGGGCCCGGTTGTTGGCATCCAGACTGCATAGACAATCGCGCGAATGGCCCGAGGCTGAACGCGCGGGCGAGCGGCAGGGAAGCCGGGAGACGATTTCGCGCCGTGGATGCGGCGCACCGATCTGTCGCCACTATGCGAAAGGGCACGGAAATTCCGAGGGGCCTGTCCTGAGCGTACGTGGCGGCAGTCTTGAGGCGGGGAGCTTCGCTCCCCGCCTCGCTGTTTTGCGCCGCGCGCTTCGTGCCCGGGACCCGCGCGCCGGGAGGGTCCGCTCAACGCCCCCTGCGACCGCGCCGGCCGTACCGCTGGCCGCCACCGTGGTGCTCGCGCTGGCGCCCGAAGTTCGCCATGGCCCGCTCGATCTCCTCGATCCGCGCCTCGCGCTCCTCGTTCGCTTCGGCCTCGGCCGGCTCGTCGCCTGGCTCGGGCGCGGCCGGCGGAACGTCGACGACCTCCCGGGGGGCGCCTTCCGTTTCGATCCCGAAGGGATCCACGAGCAACTCGTCGTGCGCAGGCGGCGGCGCGGCCGGCGACCCGGTGGCGGCTGACGTGGATTCGGCGGGCGCCCTCGCCGCGAGGGGCATGTCGCGCTCCTCGTCGTCGAAATCGTCCTCGTCGTCCTCGTCCGCCCCCTCGTCCTCCTCTTCGACTTCCTCGTCGTCGTCGCCCGTCCCGTCGTCCTCGTAGACCTCCACGACGTCCTCGTCGTCGTCCGCGTCGAGCCCATCGAGGTCGTCGTCCCCGTGCAGCGCCTCCTCGGTGGACAGGTCATCGTCTGCCGGGGCCGGCGAGGGGACTGGCGCGGCGGCGACCGTCGCATCCTCGTGTTCGCGGTCGCGGTCGCGCGAACGGCGGCCGCGGCGGCGGCGGCGACCCTCGGCCGGGGCGGTTTCCGCGGCGGCGGGCTCGTCCTCACGAGTGGCGCCGGCACGCGCGTCCCGCCGCAGCTTCTCGACGCGTTCGAGCGCGTCGCGGGCGGCCGCCTGCTCGGCTTCCTTCTTGTTGTGGCCACGCCCCTCACCCAGCGTGCGGCGGCCCACCATCACCTCGACCATGAAGTGCTTCGAGTGGTCGGGGCCGTACTCGCTGCGGATGCGGTACACGGGGTGCGTGCGGTAGGTGCTCTGCACGTACTCCTGCAGGTGGCTCTTGTAGTTCGTGTGCCGCTTGTCGGAGACGATCGCGTCGGACTCCGAAAGCAGCCACTGGTGGATGAAACGCCGGGAGACCTCGAAACCCTGGTCCAGGTAGATCGCGCCGAGCACCGATTCGAACGCGTCGGCGAGGATCGAGAGCCGCTGGCGTCCGCCGGATTCCACCTCGGAGTGGCTCATGAGCACGTAGCGCCCTAGCCCCATCCGCAGGGCGCGACGCGACAGGATCGCCTTCGAGACCAGCAGCGACTTGGTCTTGGTGAGCTGGCCTTCGTGCTCGTCCGGGTGGCGGCGGTACAGGAACTCGCTGGTCACCAGGCCGAGCACCGAATCCCCGAGGAACTCGAGCCGCTCGTTGGACTCCCGGGGCCCCTGCCCGGTCACGCTCAGGTACGAGCGGTGCGTCAGCGCCAGCTTGAGCAGGCCGGGATCCTTGAAGTCGATGCCGTACTGCTTCATGAACTCCGCGAGGACGCGGGCTTCCTGCTGCTCCAGCCCGCCCTCGCGGCGGCGGATGCCGCGCGCCGGCTTCGCGGGCGGCGCGCCGAAGCCGAAGAGGGACTTGAGCCAGTCCCAGAAGGACCGGCGGCGCGGCGGTGGGACGTTGCGCGAGGAGCGACGGCGGCCGCGACCGCCGCGGCGGCGCGTCCGGGCTCTTACGCGAAAGTCCTCATCGCGAGGCTGACGTTGTGCCCCCCGAACCCGAACGAGTTCGACAGGGCGGCCCTCACGGTCTGCGTTCGGGCCTGGTTCGCTACGAAATCGAGGTCGCATGCCTCATCCGGTGTGTCGAGGTTGATGGTGGGTGGGACGACCCCTCGCGCGAGGACCAGGGCGGTGACGACCGCTTCGAGCCCGCCGGCGGCACCGAGCAGGTGGCCGGTCATGGACTTGGTCGATCCCATCATGAGACGGCGGGCGTGCTCCCCGAACACCGTCTTCACCGCCGTGACCTCGATGGGGTCACCGGCGGGGGTCGCCGTGCCGTGCGAGTTGATGTACGTCACCTCGTCGGTCGCCATTCCGGCGTCCTGGAGCGCGCGCTTCATGGCGCGCGCGGCGCCGTCGCCGTCCGTGCACGGGGCGGTCATGTGGTAGGCGTCCCCGGAGGCTCCGTACCCCGCGAGCTCGCAGAGAATGGTCGCTCCTCGGCGGCGGGCGTGTTCCTCGGTCTCGAGGACCATCAGGCCCGCGCCTTCCCCGATCACGAAACCGTCCCGGTCCTTGTCGAACGGGCGGCTCGCGCGCTGGGGATCGTCGTTACGCACGGAGAGGGCTCGTGCGGAGTTGAAGCCGGCGACCGCCATGGGCGTGATCGTGGCCTCGGCTCCGCCCGCCAGGATGACGTCGGCATCGCCCGCGCGAAGCAGCCGCAGCGCCTCGCCCAGGGCGTGCGCGCCGGACGCGCACGCCGAGACGGTGGCGAAGTTCGGGCCCTTCAGCCCGAACTGGATCGACACCTGTCCGGCGGCCATGTCCGAGATCATCATCGGGATGAAGAACGGACTCACGCGCCCGGGACCCTTCTCCATGAGCGCCGTGTGCTGGGTCTCGAAGGTCTCCATGCCGCCGATGCCGGAGCCGATCACGACGCCCATGCGTTCGCGATCGAGCCGCTCCAGGTCGAGCCCGGCGTTGCGCACGGCCTCGTGCGCCGCGACGACCGCGAACTGGACGAAGCGATCCATGCGCTTCGCCTCCTTGCGGTCGAGCACGCCTTCGAAGCTGAAGCCCTTCACCTCGCAGGCGAACTTCGTCTCGAAGTTCGTGGTGTCGAACCGGGTGATCGGCCCGGCACCGCTCACGCCCGCGACGAGGTTCCGCCAGCTGTCCTCGACGTTGTTTCCGACCGGCGAGAGCACGCCGGCACCGGTGACGACGACTCGAGGTCCGTTCGAATTCATCTCCCGCTCTTCTCCCCTCTCGTGGCGAGCTCCGGCGTGGACCGTCGGCCCGCGTCGCCCGGCCCCGTGCGGGGCCGCGGGCGACGCGGCGTGCGGAACGCGATCCGGAGGTGTTGGGCTCGCGCTTACGCGCTCGCGTGCTCCTGCAGGTACTTCATCGCGTCGCCGACGGTCTTCATCTTGTCCGCGTCCTCGTCGGGAATGTCGAGGCCGAACTCCTCCTCGAGCGCCATCACCAGTTCGACGATGTCGAGCGAGTCCGCGCCGAGGTCCTCGATGAACTTGGCCTCGGGCGTGAGCTGCTTGACGTCGACTTCGAGTTCCTTGGCGATGATCTCCTTGACGCGATCTTCGCTGAACGCTGCCATGCCTTTCACCTCCTGTGCGTTTCCGGGTCCGCTTCCGACTGCGTTACTCCATCACCATTCCGCCGTCGACGGTCCAGGTCTGGCCCGTGACGTAGGCCGCGCGGGGCGAGGCGAGGAACGCCACGACCTCGGCGACCTCCGCCGCCGTCCCCAGCCGGCCCAGCGGGATCCTGCCCATCAGGTCCGCCCGCGCGCTCTCGGGGAGCGCCGCGGTCATGTCGGTGTCGATGAATCCCGGGCAGACGGCGTTCACCGTCACGCCACGCGACGCCAGCTCGCGCGCGAGCGATTTCGTGAGCCCGAGCAGCCCCGCCTTCGAGGCGGCGTAGTTCACCTGGCCGGCGTTGCCCATCAGGCCGACGACCGACGACACGTTCACGATGCGACCCTGGCGGGCCTTCATCATCGTGCGCGCGACCGCCCGGCAGCAGCGGAACGCGCCGCCGAGGTTCGTGTCGATCACCTGCTGCCACTGCTCGTCGCTCATGCGCACGAACAGGCCGTCGCGCGTGAGCCCGGCGTTGTTCACCAGCACGTCCACGCGCTGCAGCTTCTCGAGCGCGGCGGCGAAGGCCGCGTCGACCGACGCGGCATTCGCGATGTCGGCCGCGAACGCGTGCGCGTCGCCGCCGGCGCCGCGGATCGCGGCCACCGCCGCCTCGGCGCGCTCGGTGTTGCGGTTGAAGATCGCCACGGCCGCGCCCGCGGCCGCCAGGCGCTTCGCCACCGCCAGCCCGATGCCCGTCGCGCCGCCGGTGACGTACGCCACCTGGCCGGCGAGGTCGCGCGCCGCCGCCGCCTCGGGAGCCGACTGGACGTCGTTCATGCGCTCCTCCCCGCGGCCGAGCCGATCGCCGCGACCGTCGCCTGCAGGCTCTCGGGATCCTCGACGTTCCAGCTCGCCGCTTCCTTGTGGATCGTGCGCAGCAACCCGCGCAGCACCTTGCCCGGTCCCAGCTCGACGAAGCCCTCGACGCCCTGCGCGAGCAGGAGCCGCATGGACTCCTCCCAGCGCACCGACGACAGCAGCTGGTCCTTGAGCGCGGCCCGGATCTCGTCCGCCCTGCGGACCGGCTTCGCCCAGGCGTTCGCGACGACCGGGCATTCGGCGTCGCGGATCGTGACACCGTCGAGCGCCTCGGCCAGGCCGGCTGCGGCGGAGGCCATGAGCGGTGAGTGGAACGCCCCGCTCACCTCGAGCCGGATCGCCCGCTTCGCACCGCGCGCCTTCGCCGCTTCACAGGCCGCGTCCACCGCGGCCGGCTCGCCCGAGATCACGACCTGCCCGGGGGCGTTGAGGTTGGCCGCGCGCACGACGCCCTGCGCCGATGCCTCGGCGCACGCGGCCTCGACGTCCTCGCGCGAGAGCCCGAGCACCGCCGCCATCGCGCCGGGTCGCTCGAGGCCGGCCGCATACATGAGTTCGCCGCGACGGCCCGTCACGCGCAGGGCGTCCTCGAACGACATCGCGCCGGCGGCCACGCACGCGGAGTACTCGCCGAGGCTGTGCCCCGCCGTGAACGACGGCGCCAACCCGGCGGCCCTCACGAGCCGCCACGCCGCCACGCTGTGCGTGAGCAGCGCCGGCTGGGTGTGGACGCTCTTCTTCAACTCCTCGGCCGGCCCCTCCCAGCACATCGTGCTGAGCGGGTAGCCGAGCACGCGATCGGCGGTGGCGAACACCTCGGCCGCTTCGGGATGCGCCTGCGCGAGCGCACGGCCCATGCCCACGCTCTGCGCGCCCTGGCCCGGGAAGAGGAACGCGAGCGTCACGAGCGCGCCTCCGCGCCGACGTTCGCCGCCGCCTCGGCCGGAGCGGGCACGGGCGCGGTCCACGTCATCGTGCTGGCGCCCCACGTCGCCCCACCGCCGAAGGCCGCGAACGCCGCGTGCGCGCCGGGTTTCACGCGCCCCGCGCGCACGAGCTCGTCGAGCGCGATCGGGATCGACGCCGACGAGGTGTTTCCGTAGCGGTCGATGTTCACGTAGACCTTCTCGACCGGCAGGCCGAGACGCTCGCGCACGCCGTCGATGATGCGCAGGTTCGCCTGGTGCGGGACGAACACGTCGACGTCGTCGGGCGACCAGCCGGCGCGCTCGCAGCACTTGCGCGTCGCGTCCTCCATGCTGCGCACCGCGAACGGGAAGAGCTTCTTGCCCTGCATGCGGATGAAGTGTTCGCGGCCCGCCACGGTGCGGTCGCTGGCCGGGTTGCGCGAGATGCCGGCCGGCACCTCGAGCACCTCGCCCAGCTCGCCGTCGCTGTGCATGTCCACCGCGTGCACGCCGAGCCCGGCCTCGCACGCCTGGAAGACGGCCGCGCCGGCACCGTCGCCGAACAGCACGCAGGTGTTGCGGTCGCTGTAGTCGACGATGCGCGAGAGCGTCTCGACGCCCACCACGAGCACGGTGTCGGCCATGCCGCCACTCACGAGCCCGCGCGCGATCCCCGTGCCGTAGATGAACCCGGTGCACGCCGCGAACATGTCGTACGCCGCGGCCTTCGTGGCGCCGAGCTTCTGCTGGAGCGTGCACGCGCACGACGGCAGGATGCGGTCCGGCGTGGTGGTCGCGAGGATGA
>CAZIXL010000022.1:12690-13871 GCA_964542885.1 uncultured bacterium | reverse complement strand
CGTTCTTCTCGGGCGCCCACGTGCCGCGGGCCGCGACGATCGCCGAGACGCTGAAGCGCGCGCTCGCGCCGGCCACCATGGCCGGCGTCTCGGCGCGCGGCGTGGTGACGCGCGCGCGCGAAGTCGAGCAGGGGGCCGCGCTCTCGGTGATCGCGGGACGGCTCCCGGGTGTGACGGTGGCGCCGTTCCTGATGCTGCAGGAGACCTGGCGCGACGCCATGCCCGACGCCTCCGCCTTCGACGCGGCCGCGCCCGGCGCGCGCGGGGCCGAGATCGTGTTGTTCGCCGCCGACCCCTATTCGCTCGACGTGGAGGGCGTGCTCGGCCGGTTCCACCGGCTCGCGCCGGGCGTGCGCATCGTCGGCGGGCTCGCCAGCGCGGGCGGTCGTCCGGGCGGCAACGTGCTGTTCCTGAACGAGTGGGTGTCCGGCGAGGGCGGCTTCGCGATCGCGCTGCAGGGCGCGGTGCGCGCCGACGTCGTCGTGTCGCAGGGGTGCGCCCCGATCGGGCCGCCCCTCGAGGTCACCGCGGCCGAGCAGAACTTCATCCTCGCGCTCGACGGACGGCCCGCGGTCGCGCGCGCCGAACAGGTGCTGCGCGCGCTGCCCGACTCCGAGCGATCGCGGCTCGAACAGGGCCTGTACGTGGGCCGGCCCGCGCGCGGGGACGCGAGCGGGCCGGGCGACTGGGTGATCCGCAACCTGCTCGGCGCGGATCGCAGCCGCGGCGCGCTCGCCGTGGGCGATCGCCCGAAGGTGGGCGAGAAGATCCGGCTGCACGTGCGCGACGCGAAGGCGGCGGCCGACGACCTGTCGATGCTGCTCTCGCCGCAGGCCTTCGATTCGCGCGCCCAGGCCGCGCTTCTCTTCGCGTGCAACGGCCGCGGCCGGATGCTGCACGGCGAGCCCGACCGCGACGTGACGCTGCTGCAGGGCGCGCTCGGTGGTGGCGTCCCGGCCGCCGGCATGTTCTGCGCCGGTGAGATCGGCCCGATCGGCGAGACCAACTTCCTCCACGGCCACACCGCGAGCATCGCGATCCTGCGGCCGAGGTAGGCGACGCGGAGTCGGGGCCCCCCGGTCCGGACGCGCCATGCTTCGTGCCGCGGCCCCTGCGGCGCCGCAACCGGCGCCGCCGCGCAGCATCCCGGCGCGCCGCGCGCCCGCCGGGCTGCGGCGCGC
>CAZIXL010000022.1:0-12680 GCA_964542885.1 uncultured bacterium | reverse complement strand
CCCCCCCCGGGCACCCCCTGGCGGCCCCCTGGCGCGCCCCGCCCCGCCCGCGGGGGGGCGCGCCGGGGGCCCCCCGGGCCCCTCCGACTGGCGCGTCCGGACCTGCGTATCCCGACTTCGAGCCGGGCGCCTCGCGGCGCCCGCGTCACTGCTTCGTGCTGGCGACCTGCGCGGTGGTGAGCCGGATCGTGAACTGCTGCGTGGCTTCGCCGCCCTTCGCGTCGGTGGCGCGCACGGTCACCGCGTACTCGCCTGCGGCGGGGGCGGAGCCCGACGGCGACCAGTCGATCGTGCCCTCGGGCGAGATCGTCATGCCGCCGGGAGACTGCGACAACTCGTAGTGCAGCGCGTCGCCGTCCGGGTCGGTGGCCTTCACCTGGTAGCGGTAGGAGCCCTTCGCCGCCTCGAGCGCCACGGGCTCGGTCTCGAAGCGCGGCGCCCGGTTGTCGAGCGTGAAGTCGTCGCTGCGGCGCGGCTCGGACTTTTCCGCGCGCGAAGCGGCGACCGCTTCGACGGCGATCCGGTCGCCCCGTGCGAACTTCGCCGCCGCGAGGCGGTCGCCCGAGGCGTCGGCGATCGGCTTGCCGTTCCGGAACCAGCGGTACTCGAGCACCGTCTCGTCACCGTCGGGATCCACGCACTCGGCGGTCGCCTGCAGGTCGTCGCCGCCGCCCGCGGGGTCCAGGCTGACGCGCGCCGAGCGCACAACGGGCGGCGCGTCGGCGATGCGCACCTCGGCCTGCAGCGGCCTGGGGGCCTCGCCGTTCACCGCGGGCGGGGTCACGGTCACGACGACCCGGTCGCCACGGCGGAAGTTCTGCGGATCGAGCACGTCGGTGGTCGCGCCGGCGATCGGCTGGCCGTTGCACGCCCACGCGAACGTGCACGTCGCCGGCGAGACTCCGGGCGCGGTCACGACCGCGGTGAGCTGCGTGTTCACCGTGACCGGATCGGGCGCGAGACGGAGTCCCGGGCTCGCCGACTGCACGGCGACGTGGTCGTCGGCGTGGCGGGCGCATCCCGCCGCGGCCAGGAGAACGGCCGCGGCGGAAAGCGTGCGCAGGAAGTGAACCGTCTTCACGCGTGCCTCCATGCGTTGATGCCGCTCGCTCTCAGAGCGGCGCCTTCGGGTCGCGCTCCTTGACGTTCGCGGCCGCGTCGGACGGCGCCGCCGAACCCTCGGCCGACGGACGCGCGATGAGGACCATGACCGTCCGGAGGCCGCCCTTGTCCGTGCCGGTCGCGTAGACCACCGTGCCGATGGGCAGCTGGCTCAGCGGCACGAGCCCGGAGCCGATCTGGTAGACCGTGGTCTTCGGGCTGATCCAGAAGCCGTATTCGCCGATGTTCACCTGGCTCCCGATCGAGCCGGAGTAGGCGCCGGAGTAGGCGAAGGTCGGGCTGCTCGCCCCGGCCGGGGTCCACGAGCGGACGCGCGCGTCCTGCGCGTGCGCGGGAGCGACGGCGGCGGCAGCGAGAGTCAGGAGCGCGAGGCCGCGCAGCAGGTTCTTCTCGAGCGTGGTCATGGGGTTCGCTCCTTTCAGTTCGTCTTCTGGCGCCACGAGCGCACCATGAGGCGCTTGAGGCCGACGCTGATGTCCTCGGTGAGCAGCACGGCGTTCGACGACTGCAGGATGAGCTGCTCGTTCAGGATGTCCACGGTCGGGTCGGCGAGGATGCCGTCGCCCATGGACTTGCCGCGGTCGGTGACCACGTTGTTCTCGGCGCCGTTCGGATGATCGGGCGCCGAGCCGTCGCGGTAGTCGAAGCTCCAGAGCCACGACTGCCCGCCACCGGCACAGGCCGCGGTCGTGGGCGCGAACGACGTGATGTAGAGCGTCCCGGCGATCAGCGCGCCCATCTTCGTCACGCGCTCGCCGCGGCTCGGCAGGTTCATGTACCAGCCACGCGAGTTGCTGCCCACCGGGTTGAAGCTGCTGGTCTGGTTCACGAGATCGCTCACGTGCAGCAGCGTGTTCGAGCCGTTGTCGATGATGCCGTAGATCGTCTGCTGGTCGGTGCGGGGCGGGTCGCTCGCGACCAGGAACTGGCCCGTGCCGAAGAACACCATCGGCCGGTTCATCTCGTCCACGGTCAGGATCGGCGGCGCCTGGATCGGCTGCGCCGCGTCGAAGATCGACGTCACCACCCACGGATTCCGGGTCAGGTCCACGCGCCAGAGCTTGCCGGTCAGGTCGCCGAAGTAGGCCTTGTCCTCGTAGTCGTCGAAGTCGGCGTCGAACGCGACGCCCCTGGTGATCTTGCTGCCGGCGACCGGGGAGCCGAGCGGGATCGTGTTGAGCACCGACCCGTTCTCGGGATCGATGACGAGCAGGTTGGCCTGGGAGACACTCGGGTCGTAGCCCGTGCCGACCACGAGCACCTGCCGATTGAGCGTGCGGTCACGGATCAGCACCGGCGCACTCCACGCACCCTTCAGTGCCGGGATGTTCACGTCCCAGAGGAGGCGAACCGAGTCGGCCGCGGGCGCCGTCACGTCGAGCGCGAACAGGCCGCTGCCGCCCTGCGCCTCGCCACCGATGAGCACCGTCTTCCACGTGCCGCTGAGCTTGATGTCGTAGACGCCCGGCGTCATGTTGAGGAAGTACTCGTGGCAGTAGCTCGGCGACATGAGGTCCTGCAGCTTGCTCAGCTGGTTGCGCGGGATGTACGACCACAGCTCGACGCCGTCCTCGATGTTGAAGCAGTGCAGCATGCCGTCGTTGGCCGCCACGTACAGCACCTCGCGGCGGTTCGCGTTCGCCTGACGGAACGCGGTGTAGCCGGCCATGTCGTTGTAGTCGACCGGCCGACCGACCATCACCGGGGCCGGGTCGACGATGTCGCCGAGCTTCCAGCCGTTGCGCGACCGGGTCCCGGGGAGCGAGTCCCCGCGCGTGTACGTGATGATGTTCTGGGCCGTGGCCAGGTCGGGCGCGCCGAGCGAGGTCATGAGCGCCGACGCGTTGCCGGTGGTCACGGACGTGAACGACGAACCGTTGAGGGTGGTGTAGATCGTGCGGCTGCTGGCCGAGCGGGCCGCGAGCAGCGCCCCGGCGTCCCACAGCGGGCGGTCACCCGAGTGGTAGGGCAGGTCGAACGCCTCGAGGTAGCCCTTCCAGCTCTGCGACTCGTAGCGCGCGCGGAACAGGCGGTTGCTGATGCGGTCCTCGGACGAGACGACCGACACGGCCGCGCCGGCGGCGACGCGCGCCGCGATCGTGTTGAACGCGGACGTGAGGGCCGCGGCGAGGCCATCGGCGTCGTTGATGGTGAAGTACTCGCCGCCGCCCACGTCGGCCGTCTTCTGCAGCAGGGAGGCGTCGACGTTGAAGCCGATCGTGAACGTGGCGACGTTCTGGATCCCGGAAAGATCCGGGCGAAGATCGTTGCGGTACAGGTACGACGCGACGTCGTCGAGGTAGTAGCCGTCACGGTCCCGGTCGCGGATGTAGGACGGCATCGACGAGTCCATCGTGGGCAGGCCGTCCGTCACGATGATGACGAACGACTTCTGGCACTCGGCCTGGATGGGCGCGGTGCTGCCGACGCGGGAGAAGTAGTTGAGGGCGGTCACCATGGACTCCGCCAGCGGCGTCCACGAGTTCGCCACGATGCCGTTCGCATGCGACTGGATGGTGGCGATCGGGGTGCCGATCGTGTCGACGATCGTCCCGCCGTTGTCGTAGTTGAAGATCTCGAGGCCGAGCCGGGTGTCGGTGATCGTCGCGAGGAACGACGTCACCACCGCCTTGGCGGCCTGGATGCGCGTCACCGTCGGGATCGCCGCGCGCTGTGCAGCGGTGGCGTTGAAGAACACCCAGTTCAGGTAGTTGCCCGTGTAGTCACCCGACTGGCCGCCGTCGCTCGCCACGAGCGTGGCCGTGGGCGTGCTGGCCCAGCGGAAGTTGAAGCTCCTCGGCGAGTACGTGCCCGTCGTGCTGATGCTGTACGTCGACGTGCGGTCGAAGTTGCCCGAGTACCGCGTGGCCGGGTTGTAGGCGCTGTGCTGCAGGGCCTCGTTCATGCTGCCCGAGTTGTCGAGCAGCAGCATGACGTTCGCGTTGCCGGTGTTGGTGCCGATCGCCAGCGGGATCTGGCAGACGGCGCCCGCGGGCGCCGCCTGCACGGACACGACCGTGACGGCGGCCAGAAGCGCGAGCCAGCGAAGGTTTCGGTTCATGATCAGTAGCCCCTCCGATAGAGCTTCGTCGCCCCGACTTCGATCGCGGCCTGCGATTGCTGCGAGCTCGCGCCGGAGGCCTGCACCCTGAACTCGTAGTCCACCCACTCGCGGGTCCAACCCGCGCGATACCGCTTCTTGGGAGCCGGGAACGGCGGCGGCTCGACGTCGAACTTGTACTTGTCCCTGGCGTCCAGCACGACCGTCGTGTCCATGCGGAAGTAACGCAGCGTGTCGACCGGGATCGGCGGGCTGGCCTGGTGCCGGATCCAGTTGACGCCGGCCTCGCTGGCCGCGTCCGCCGTGTAGAACGCCCGCGAGCCCGTGTAGTCGGACATCCCGGTGCGCTTCTCGGCGATGACGATCGCGACCACGGCGATGGCGATCACGGCGAGCACGGCGAGCGCGCCGAGCGCCATGACCATCGCCGACCCGCGTTCGTCGTGGCTGTGGTGGGTCAAGGGGCCCTCCCGGGTCACCGGTTTCGCAGGTCGACCATCGTGGTCAGCGTGATCGGATGGGAATCGCCTTCCTCGGCCGTGAGGGAGACGCGAATCGTGTGCACCGCCGCCGCGTCGGTCGCGCTGAGCGGGAAGACGGTGAGGGCGGTCCCGCTGGCATCGAAGTACTGGAGCGAGAACGCCGTCACATTCGAAAGAACAGGTGCAGATCCCGTGCCGGGATTCCGCGACAGGGTCCGGGTGGAGCTGTCCCACGAGTACGTGACGTCTTCGGACGGCTCCGCGGTCTGGATGGTCCCGTCGCCGTTGAGGTCGGCCCGGACCCGGACCGTGACGCTGTCGGCCGACGAGACGCCGACGACCCCGGCGGGCGGGATCGTGGGATCGGCGCCGGCCTGGCGGATCTCGGTCGTCATCATCGAGAGCGCCTGGCGCGCGCCCGCCTGGACGTCGGCCCGGCGGGACGTGCGCGAGCCCAGGTGCGTCGACGAGAACAGCACCACCGACAGGGCCGCAGCGACGAGCGCGAAGATCCCGATCGTGACCACGAGCTCGACGAGCGTCATGCCGGAGGCGGGGTGCCGCGAAGGACGGGAGTTCATCGGTGGCCTCAGCGATCGGAGAGCAGGGTCTGGATCTGCAGCGACCGCGGGTCGCCGTCCTCGGCCCAGTTCACGACGACGGTGAGCTGCTTCATGTCGGTGCTGACGGCGGTCACCTGGCGGATCATCTCGAACGGGCCCGACTGGCTCGTGTCGGTGGCGACCGAGTCGAAGCCCGCCGCCCGCATCGACTCGATGCCGGCCTGCGCCATGGCCAGCGCCTCCGAGCCGCGGCCGGTGCGGTAGACGTCGCGCGAGGACCGCGTCTGGACGGCCGAAAGCGCGAGGATGCCGATCGAGATCACGACGAGCGCGATCATGAGCTCGATCAGCGTGAAGCCCGCTTCGCGGGCCTGCGGCGCACGGAAGTCGTTGCTAGTCACGGGTCACCTGCGCGGCGGAGGACAGACGCACGATGTCCGAGCGGTCACGCATCCGCAGGGTGATCGTCGAAGCCTCGGTGAGGCCCCAGCCGTAGAACGTCGTCGTGTCCACGGTCGCGAACGAGACGCCCTTCGGCAGCGTGCGCTGGAGCACGAGCGACTCGGGCGAGACGCGGACGATCGAGTAGCCCGAGCCGCCGCGCCGCATCTCGTAGTTCGTGTGCTGCGCGTTCGCGATCGAGCGCGCGTAGTGCAGGTCGCTCGCCATGGTGCCCACGGCGCCCGACAGCCGGCTCGACTCCATGAAGCGCGACATGGTCGGGACCACCGCGAGCATCAGGATGCTCATGACGGCGATGACCACCATCATCTCGCTCAGCGTGAAGCCGTTTTCGCGGTTCGTGTGCATCGTCGGACATCACCCCCGAGTGAATAGGGGAAAGAGGAGAAGCCCCGTTCTTCGCCGAGGTGTCGTCCCGTGGCGGCTCCGACTTCAGCGAAAACCGCTGCGATCAGGGGAAATCGCCGGGCGGGCTGAACGCCGGGCGAACTGCACGACCGCACGTTGCGATCCGCCCGGCGCGCGCGCATGGCGGAACCCGGGTGGGTGCGCGATGCTCCCGGCCGGGCACCGAAGCGGTGCACCCGCGCGGTCTTGTCCCCGGGACCCGTACTTCCCGCTGGGCCGGGGGGCGGCACCTGCCGATACCCGCGGGGCTCCCCGTCGAGCGACCACCATGACCACCGAACGCGAACCCCGACTCGAGGCGGTGCCGCCCCGCGACCACGAGCTCGTCGTGGACCTGCCGTCCCCGCGACGGCCGGTCGCCGTCGCCGTGCTCTCGCTGTGGCTGGTCGGCTGGGCGTTCGGCCTGGGCTTCATGGTCCAGCAGCTGTTCGTGCCCGGGCCATTCGGGCTCGACCGGGCGTTCCTCGTCGCATGGACCGCCGCCTGGGCGGCCGCCGGGGTCTACGGCACCTTCTACATGGCCTGGCTCGCCGCCGGGCGCGAGATCGTCACCCTCGAGTCGGGCTCGCTGGTGATCCGCCGCGGCGTCTACGGGCGCTGGTGGACGCAGCGCTGGCCGCTCGATTCGATCCGGGGCCTGCGGCCCTTCGGGCGCGAGATCCCGCCGCTCGTCTCGTTCGCGCTCGACGTTTCCGGCCGCGGCGCGACGGGGGTGCGCTTCGAGTCGCGCGGCCGCGTGGTGCGCTTCGCGCGGTCGCTGGCCGAGTCCGACGCGCGCGCGATCGTGCAGCTCTTGCGGGCGCGGCACGCGTTCGCCGACGACCGGACCCGGCAGGAGGCGGCCGAGCCCCACTCGCACTCGGCTGCCTGAGTTCGCCGGAGGACGCCCGATGATCGAGCGCGAGAGCGACGGCGGCGGCTGGCGGGTCACGTTTCGGGCGCAGGGCGCGGCGCGCTTCCTCGTCGCGGGCTTCCTCGGCTTCTGGCTCTGCGGCTGGGCGATGGGCGAGGCGTTCGCGCTCGGGGCGCTGCTCTCCGGCCTTCGCGAGTGGCTCGCACCCGGTCTCGAACTGTCGTGGCTCCCGCAGAAGCTGCGGATGCACGGGACGCCGTGGCCCGTGCTCGTGTTCCTTTCGCTGTGGCTCACGGGATGGACGGTCGGCGGGTGCTTCGCTCTCTACCAGTTCCTGCGCATGCTGGTCGGCGTCGATCGCGTGCGGTGGGACCACGAGGGCCTCGAGGTCGTGCAGTGCGCGGGCCCCTTCGGCAGCCGGCGGCGAGAAGCGTGGGCCGACGTCGCCGAATTGCTCGTGCGCCCGCCCGCGCGGATCGTCGCGCAGACGCGGAAGGGCCTGTGGGTCCTGACCTCGGGGGGCAGCCTCGAGGACCGCCGCGAACTCGGGGCGATGCTGGTCGCGGCGTTGCGCGAGGCGCGCGGCACCGACGGCGAGGCGCAAGCCTCCGCCGAGTCGGCGCCTACGGGCTGGAAGGAGGCGTTCGGCGACGACGGCCGCACCGCGCTCGTGAGCGACCCGGGGCCGCGGATCGCGGGCGCGTTCGTCGCGGGCTTGATCGCGGCGGGGCTCGGCACCGCCGCCCTCGCCGTGGTTTCGCACGCGCGGGAGGCCGGCGCGTGGGTCGGCGCCACGATCCTCACGCTGTTCGCGCTGGCGCTCGCGTCGGCGGCCGCGTGGCTCGCACTCGGCCGGGTCGAGCTGCGGCCCTCGCACGGATCCCTTCGGCGGGTGAAGCGTTTCCTCGGCCGGGAGTGGACGACGGAGTTCGCACCGGCCCTGCTGCTGCTCCAGTCCGAAACGGACTCGGACGGCGACGAGCGCTGGTCGCTGGTGGTGAGCGGGCCCGACGGAAAGGCGACGCTCGCCACCGACCTGCACGTGCCGGGGGCGGCGCGGCAGATGGGCCTGTGGCTCACGCGGCGCACGGACGTGCCGCTCGAAGGCCAGCCGGAGGCGGGCGAGGACGCGCGTCGGGCGGGATGACAGGTCGCACGCGCTGCCGCCGCGTCGCAGGGTGCGGCTGCGTCCCGCGTTTCCGCCCCAGCCCTACTCGCTCACGAACACCGCGGTGGTCAGCCCCGGCACCGTGAGGGCGGCTTTCGCCGCGTCGAAGCGGGCCTGCTTCACGACCGGGTCCGCGCCGGCCGCCTGGGCCGGGTGCAGCACGAGCTTGAGCTGCGCGAACGCGGGGTAGGCGTACGTCACGGGCTCGGGCCGCGCGTTGAAGACGACCACGACGCGCTTCCACGGCGAGCCGAGCGACGGCCGGCCCTCCGCCACGTCGCTCAGCACCATCACGATCACGCCCGGCACCTGCATGGGCCCCGAGTTGAGGAACGTGACGCGCGCCTGCACGTCGTCGGCGGTCGCGAGCCGGAAGAGCGGCGTGCTCTTCCGGACGCGCAGGAAGTCGCGAAACGCCCCGAACGCGGCCACGATGTGCGCGCGGTCCGGCGCGAGCGACGCGTTGCCGACCAGCGGCCGGATCACCTCCCAGCGCGACTGGTTCTTGTCCGCGATCGGCAGGCCCATGCCCCAGTGGTTCGTCGCGTGCGAGAAGTCGATCCGGTTGAACCAGTCGCCCGAGTCGTAGCTGTCGGAGTCCATCGACTTGCTGCGCAGGATCTCGCCGCCCGCGTGGAAGAACGGCAGGCCCTGGCCCAGCGCCGGGATCGAGAGCGCCAGCACCTGCATCCGCACGCGCTGGTCGAGCGTGGCGGCGGCCGGCGCCGCGTACTGGACCTTGTCCCACAGCGTCTCGTTGTCGTGCGCCGAGACGTAGTTCACGCACTCGCCGGGCGCGGCCGTGTAGCCAGCGCCGCCGACGGCGGCACCGTTCACCACGTGGCCCTGCCGGTCGGTGAGCCGGTACGACGCGAGGTTGCCCGCGAGGCCCACCTTGATGCGATCCTCGAGGTCCAGCAGCTTCGCGCGGTCGCCCTCGCCCCCGCGGTTGAACGCGCCGGGCATCGTGAAGAGCCCGGTCGCGAAGCCCTGCTCGCGGCGGTCGCCGAACGGATTGCCGCCGCGCACGGCGTCGCGGATCCGGTCGTTGAACGTGGCGACGCCCGTCCCGGCGAGGTTCTTCTGCGTCGCGTTCACACCGCGTTTGCCGCCCTGCACCTCGCCGAAGTCCCAGCCCTCGCCGTAAAGCAGGATCCGCGGACCGTCCACGCCGTCTGCTTCGACCGTGAGCGCCGACAGCGCGGCGCGGATCGCCTCCATGTTGGCGCGCATGTGGTGGCCCATCAGGTCGAAGCGGAAGCCGTCGACCTTGTAGTCGCACGCCCAGTGGACCAGGTCGTCGACCATCAGCTTGCCCATCATGCGGTGCTCGCTCGCGGTGTTCGCGCAGCAGGTGCTGTTCTCGACCGCGCCGTCGGCGTTGAGCCGCTGGTAGTACCCGGGCACGATCCGGTCGAGCACCGAGAAGCGGTCGAGCCCGGCCGCATGCGTGTGGTTGTAGACCACGTCCATCACGACCCGCAGCCCGAGCGACGACAGCCCCTGCACCATGCGACGGAACTCCACGATCCGCGCGACACCGTCCGGATCGGTGGCGTAGCTGCCCTCGGGCACGCCGTAGTGCACCGGGTCGTAGCCCCAGTTGAAGCCGTCGCGCAGCTTCACGCGCGCGACCGCGGCCTGCTGCTGGTCGGAGGCGGCAGGGAACTTCGACAGGTCGCCGGGCGAGGCCCACGTCGTTCGGTCCTCGTCGACGGTCGCGAAGTCGAACGCCGGCAGCAGGTGCACGTGCGTCAGGCCCGCCTCGGCGAGCGCGCGCAGGTGGCGCGTGCCGTCACTCGCGTCGGTGAACGCCAGGTACGTGCCGCGGTGCGCCTCGGGCACGGTGGCGTCGGAGGCGCTGAAGTCGCGCACGTGCAGCTCGTAGACGACCGCGTCCTCGAGCCGCGCGAGCGCGGGCTTCGCGAGCGCGTCCCAGCCCTCGGGCTTCGTGGCCGGGTCGCGCAGGTCCACGACCTGCGAGCGCTCGCCGTTGCGTGCGAGGCTGCGCGACCAGGGATCGGTCGCGGTCACGGTCTCGACGCGGCCGGTCGCCGGCGTGAACACCGTGACTTCGTAGAGGTAGTAGCGGTTCTTCCACGCGGGCGTGCCGGTCGCGGTCCAGGTGCCGGCTTCGCGCGTCATGTCGACGGTGGTCGCGGGCTGCGGCGTGCGCGGCCCGTCGAAGAGCAGCAGCCGCACCTTGCGCGCGGTGGGCGCCCAGACGCGCAGCGACGGGATCGAGCCGTTCCACGTGGGTCCCAACGCGCCGTCCCACGCCGCCACGTCGTCGAGCACGCCCGGGATCTGCACGCCGGTCGCATCGCCCGAACGCCCGCCCGGATCGCGCACCGACACCGCGAGCTGCTCGCGCACCCAGTCCGCGGCGTGCGCCGCGTCGGCCGGCGCGAGCTTCAGCACCGTGTAGCCCGAGAGGTAGGGGAAGCGGGCGCGCAGGTCCGCGCCCATGCCCGCTGGATCGGGCGTCAGCACGACCGATTCGCCGCCCGCGAGCCCCTGCTTCGTCAGCCGCAACGACGCGTCGGGCGAGTGGTGCAGCCGGAACTCGGCCCCCGCCGTCGCCGGCACGTTCCACAGCAGCGTCGCGCGGTCCACCCAGTGGGCGCGCTGTTTCGAGAGGTCGCCGAACGCCAGCGCGCTCACGTCGGGAGGCGCGTCGGCCAGCTCGGCGCTCCCCGAGACCAGCCACGTCTCGCGGTGCGCGGCCACGTCGAGGAACAGGTCCGGCCCCGGGTCCTTCTGGTCGCCCTTGTGCACGATCAGCCCGAGCTTCTTCGCGCCCGGCTTGAGCGCGACGTCCCACCAGACGCCGTAGCCGTCGCGCCCGCTCGGTCGCAGCGCCGAGCCCCATGCGGTCTCGGTGGCCGCGTCCTCCCACGTGTGCAGGCCCCAGCCGTCGTAGTCGGCCTTCGGGCGGTGGTAGTGGATGCGGGCGGTGTTCACGGGCAGCTCCTCGGCGCGAAGGGGAGTCGGGGGGATGGCGATGGCCGCGAGCGCGGCGGCGAGCAGGAGCGCTGGGAGCGGTGCGCGAAGGCGCGGCATGGGCGTCCCTCTTCTTCTTCGGGAAAGGCGGTCGGGGTGCGGCACGGATGACGGCGGCAGGGTGGGGGATTCGCGCCGGGCCGGCAACGCGGGCTTCTCCGTACGTCCGTCGCCGGGGCTCCCTGCGCTCCAGGCGACGCGATGGCCGTCATTCCCGGATGCGCACGGGGAGAGCGCTCGCGGAAGAGGTGCCGCATCCCGCGCACGGCGTCTCAAGACGCCCGACCACCGCTCGATACTGGTGAGGTACGCTGCCGCCCATCCGGTTCCGACCCCTCCGGTCCGGCGGTCGCGCCATGGACGCAGGCGTGAAGCCCATCGTCGGCTTCGAGCCGCACTGGAGGAGGACCCATGAAGCGGATTCATGGCGCGATGCTGGCCGCGCTCGCGCTGCTGCTGCCCGCCGTGTCGCACGCGCAATGGACGATCGCGTCGCCGGACGGCAAGTCGAGCCTGAAGCTCGGCTTCCTCGCGCAGGCGCAGCTCGAGGAGACGAAACCCGTCGGCGGCGACACGTACCAGCAGAACCTGTTCCTGCGGCGCTTCCGCGTGATCGGCACCGGCAAGACCAGCGAGCGCACGTCGTTCTTCTTCGAGACCGACGTCCCGAACCTGGGCAAGGGCACGACGACCGGCGCGAAGACCGACAACACGATGTTCCTGCAGGATGTCCATCTCTCGCAGCGGATGTGCAGCCACTTCCAGGTGGACGTCGGCATGCTGCTCGTGCCGCTCTCGCACAACTCCACGCAGAGCGCGGCGTCGCTGCTGGCGGTCGACTACGGCGCCTACAGCTTCCTCAACTCGACGCCGACGGATTCGAAGGTGGGCCGGGACTACGGCGTGCAGGGACGCGCGTACCTCGCGGACCATCGGCTCGAACTCCGCGGGCTCGTGCTGCAGGGCAACCGCGGCGCCGACCAGCGCGGGCCTTTCCGCGTCGTGTCGCGCGCCGTCTTCTACCCGCTCGATCGCGACTCGGGCATGTTCTACCCGGGCACGATGATGGGAAAGAAGAAGCTGGTCGCGATCGGCGCGAGCATCGACCAGCAGCGCGACTACCAGACGCTCGGCGGCGACGTGTTCGTGGACATGCCGGTCGCGGGCGGCGATGGGCTCACGCTCCAGGCCGACCTGATGCAGTACGACGGGGCGACGACGTTCCCGTCACTGCCGAAGCAGAACTGCGTGCTGATCGAGGCCGGCTGGTACCTGCACAAGCTGAAGGTCTCGCCGTTCGTCCAGTACGCCTCGCGCGACTACGACTCCGCCGCGCTCCACGACGAGACCCGCCTCCAGGGCGGCGTCGCGTGGTGGGTCGACGGCTTCAAGAGCAACCTCAAGGTCGGGGTCGCCAGGCTCACGCGCGACGGCTCCGACGACGGCACCCAGTTCCTGGCGCAGTGGCAGGTGCTGGCACTTTAGAGGGAGTGCCCGGGCCTCCGGCCCGGGTGCAGTGGTGCGCGCGGCGGCGGGTCCGGAACACGGGCCCGCCGCT
>CAZIXL010000021.1:0-14039 GCA_964542885.1 uncultured bacterium | reverse complement strand
CGCGCCGCTTCCACCGCCGCGTTCAGCGCCAGCAGGTTCGTCTGGAACGCGATCTCGTCGATCGTCGTGATGATGTCCGCGATCTTGCGCGACGCGTCGTTGATCTCCTTCATCGCGTCCACCGCCGAGCCCACCACGTGGCCGCCCTTCTCCGCCACGTCGCGCGCCCCCTGCGCCAGCTGTGCCGCCTGCTGCGCGTTGTCCGCGTTCTGCTTCACCGTCGACGTCATCTCTTCCAGCGACGCCGCCGTCTCCTCCAGGCTCGACGCCTGCTCCTGCGCCCCGCTCGAGATCCCCTGCGCCGCGCCGGTCAGCTGCTGCGACGCCGACGCCACCGAGCGCGCGCTCTGGCCCACGCCCAGCAGCGCGTCGCGCATCGAGTGCACCGTCCGGTTGAGCGCGCCCGCCAGCTGGCCCACCTCGTCCCTGGTCTTCACCTCCAGCGTGCGCGTGAAGTCGCCCTCCGCCACCTGCCCCAGCACCTCCCCCGCCTCCTGCAGCGGCTTCGCGATCAGCGACGAGATCAGGAACCCGATGCCGATCGCGAACGCGATGGCCAGCACGAGCACGCCGATCAGCGTCGCGCGCACGGCCACGTAGTCGGCGTGCGACTGCTTCACCGCCGCACCGCCCAGCGCCACCTTCGACTCGTGCAGCTTCTCCATCTCCGCTTCCAGCTCGTTCGCCTGCCGGCCGGCCGACTTGAGCTCGGCGACGCCCTCGGCGTCGCGATTCGCGAGCGCGAGTTCGACCACCTTGCGGTTGCTCTCGGCCCACGGCCCGACCTTCTCGTCGCGAAGGACCCGCATCTGCTCCTTCGCCTCGGCCGTCACGAGCGTCTTCGCCGCGTCCTCGAGCGAGGCCTGCATCTCCTTCAGGTCGACTTCCATCTTCGCCTGCAGGTCGCGCACCACCGTGTGGTCGGGCTCGATCAGCGCCTGCCGGGCGCCCTTGCCGACGCTCAGCATGCGGGCCTGCGCCTCGAGCACGTTCATGACGCCGATCATGTGGTGCGAGTAGAGCGTCTCCATCTCGTCGTCCAGCTTGGCCACCGAGCGCAGGCCGACGATGCCCACCACGGCCATCATCGCGCTCATCAGCGCGAAACTCGCGAGCAGCTTGGTCCGCGTCTTCAGGTTCTTGAACCAGTTCATCGGGGGTCTCCCGGGCGATCGTGGTCGCCCGCATCGAATCGTCGGTACTCGAGGGGTGGTCGGGATCCAGGAGGCGGAAACGGTTCGGGGTGCCCGGTCGGAGGACGGCTTCAGGCGGCCGCGGACTCCGTGACGGCGCCGATCAGCGGCTCGACCGCGAGCAGCGAGATGATCCGGTCGCCGGACTTGGCCATGCCGGTCAGGAAACCGGTATCGACGATGCCGCCCACCTCGGGCGGTGCGACGATGTCCTTCACGGGCACGTCGAGCACGTCGGACACCGCGTCCACGACGAGACCGGTGACGCGCTCGCCGAGCGTGACGACGACGACGACGGTGAAGCGCGTGTACTCCGACGTGGACATGCCGAACTTGAGCCGCAGGTCCAGCACCGGCACGACCGTGCCGCGAAGGTTCATCACGCCCTTGAGCCAGTGCGGCGCGTTGGGAATCGGCGTGACCGGCGCCCAGCCCTTGATCTCCTGCACGCGCAGGATGTCGACGCCGTACTCCTCCTCACCGAGGCGGAAGGTCAGGTACTGCTGCTGCTCGGCTCCCCCCGCGGCGGTGGCCTCGTACTCGAGCTGCTTCATCTTCACGCTCCTTGCGTTCCGGTGCCGCCGCGAACGCGGCGGCGGGACTCGATCGGGGCCCGGCGAATGGGGCGGGCGGGCGGTCGCAACCGGTCGGCGCCGAAGCCCGCTCCACTCCCTTGTGACGACCGGAACGTTTCGGCAGGGCGTGAGAATGCTGAAGCACCGAACTTCCAAGTGCCGGGAAGTCCGTCGGGGCAGGGCCGCTCAGCGTGAGACGAGGGCGACCGCCATGGCCGCGAGCCCCTCGCGGCGGCCGAGGGCTCCGAGCTGTTCGTTGGTCGTCGCCTTGATCGACACCTGCCCGGCGTCGATCCCGAGCGCACGCGCCACGTTCGCGCACATCGCGGCGCGATGCGTCGCCAGGCGGGGCGCCTCGGCGACCACCATCGCGTCCACGTTCTCGACGCGCACCCCGGCCTGCTCGAGCAGGCCGGCGATGCGGGCGAGCAGGTCCACGCTCGAGGCGTCCTTCCACGCCGGGTCGCCGGGCGGGAAGTGGGTGCCGAGGTCGCCCAGCCCGGCGGCGCCGAGCAGCGCGTCGCCGATGGCGTGCAGCACCACGTCGGCGTCGCTGTGGCCGTCGAGTCCCCAGTCACCCTCGAAGCGCACGCCGCCCAGGACGAGCGGCCGTCCCTCGGCGATGCGGTGGATGTCGTACCCGAACCCGACGCGAACGTTCATCGCCCCGCCTCCTCGCGCGCGGCCTCGCCGCGCCCGGCCAGCCAGCGCCCGGCCAGGGCCAGGTCCTCCGGCGTCGTGATCTTGAAGTTGAGCGCCTCGCCCTCGGCGACGTGCACCGGGTGGCCGATCGCCTCCACCAGGGCCGCGTCGTCGGTGGCGGTCGCGCCCGCCGCCGCGTGCGCGGCTTCGATCCAGTCGCGGCGGAACACCTGCGGCGTCTGCGCACACCACAGCCCGGCGCGTGGCGGCGTGCCCGCGACGACGCCGTCCTCGACGCGCTTGAGCGTGTCGGCCAGCGGCACGGCGGCCAGCGCCGCGCCGTGCGCGCGGCCGGCCGCGATCGCGCGGCGCACGACGGCCTCGCTCACGAGCGCGCGGGCCGCGTCGTGGATGGCGACCAGGTCGCAGTCCCCGGTCAGCGCGGCCAGGCCGCGCGCGACCGAGTGCTGGCGCTCCTCGCCGCCTTCCACCCACGCGACCACCTTGCGCGGCGCCAGCCCCGCCGCGGCGAGCAGCTCGCGCAGCGTGCGGGCCGGGCCCACCACGACGATCGCGTCGACTTCTGCGCAGCGCTCGAGCGTCTCGAGGCTCCAGGTGAACAGCGGGCGCCCGGCCAGCGGGACCGCGGCCTTGGGCACGCCCGCGCCCAGGCGTTCGCCACGCCCGGCGCACAGGAGCAGCGCCGTGACGCTCACACCACCTCCGCCACGCGGCCGCCCGTCATGCGGCACAGCTCGTCGGGCGTGAGCGGAAAGAGCGAGTTCGGGTGCCCGGCCGCGGCCCAGAGCGATTCGAGCGCCAGCAGGTGCGAGTCGATCAGCACGTCCAGCGGCTGCGCGTGGCCGAGCGGCGGGATGCCGCCGATCGCGAAGCCGGTCGTGGCGCGCACGAAGCGCGGATCGCCCATCGCCACGTCCTCGCCGAGCAGCGCCGCGAGCTTGGCCGTGTCCACGCGGTTGGCGCCGCTCGCGACCACGAGCACGCCCTTGCCGCTCGTGACACCGCGAAAGACCAGCGACTTCACGATCTGGCCCACGGTGCAACCCACCGCGTCGGCGGCCGCCTGCGCGGTGCGCACGGGCTCGTGCAGCTCGCGCACGCGGTTGGCGAACCCCTTCGCGGCGAGCGCGTCCTGCACGCGCCGCGCCGCGTCGCTGAGCGGCCGCCCGTCGGGCGCCGGCGCGCTCACGCGCGCGGCTCCGGTTCGCCGGGGCGCGGCGCGCGGTCGTCGGCGGGGCGCGGCGGCGCCACGCGCTCGCGCAGCAGCGCGTCGAACGCCTCGCGCACGGTGGCGAGCGGCACGGGCTCGAGCCCGCAGCCCTCGGCGTCGCCCGCCTGCGCGCGCGGGAAACCGGCGCGGCGGAAGCCCAGCTGCGCCGCCTCGCGCAGGCGCGCGACGAGGCGCGCGACGCGCCGCAGCTCGCCCGAGAGGCTCACCTCGCCCAGCGCGAGCGTGCGCTCGAGCAGCGGCCGGCTGCGGAAGCTCGAGGCGATCGCCAGCGCGACGCCCAGGTCCGTGCCGGGGTCGTCCAGCTTGAGCCCGCCGGTCACGGTCACGAACACGTCGTGGCGACCGAGCCGCAGCCCCACGCGCCGCTCGAGCACCGCGAGCAGCACCGCCAGCCGGCGCGGGTCGAAGCCGCTCGTCACGCGCTGCGGCGTGCCGTAGAACGAGGTCGAGACCAGCGCCTGCACCTCGACCAGCAGCGGGCGCGAGCCCTCGAGGCTCGCGACCACCGCCGTGCCCGGCTCGACGCGCTCCGAGTCCGACAGGAACGCCTCGCTCGGGTTGGCGACCTCGCGCAGGCCGGAGTCGAGCATCTCGAACACGCCCAGCTCGTTCGTCGAGCCGAAGCGGTTCTTCGCGGCGCGCAGCACGCGGTAGTGCTGGTAGCGCTCGCCCTCGAGGTACAGCACCGCGTCGACCATGTGTTCGAGCACGCGCGGCCCCGCGACCGCGCCGTCCTTGGTGACGTGGCCGACCAGGAACACGGGCGTGCGCGAGCCCTTGGCGTAGTGGAGCAGCGCGAGGCCGCACTCGCGTACCTGCGTGACCGTGCCGGGCCCGCCCTCGAGGTCCGCGCGCGAGAGCGTCTGGATCGAATCCACGACCATGGCGTCGGGCTGCACCGACGCGGCCGCCTCGAGCACGGCCTCGAGGTCGGTCTCGCACAGCAGCAGCAGCGCCTCGGGCACCTCGCCCAGGCGCGCCGCGCGCAGGCGGATCTGCTGCTCGCTCTCTTCGCCCGACACGTACAGCACGCGCCGGCCCTCGCGCGCGAGGGCCATCGCCAGCTGCAGCAGCAGCGTGCTCTTGCCGATGCCCGGGTCGCCGCCCACCAGCAGCAACGAACCGGGCACCAGCCCACCGCCCAGCACGCGGTCCAGCTCGCGCAGGCCCGTGCGCGCACGTTCGGCCGATTCCACGTCGACGTGCGCCAGCGGCGAGGGCCCCGCCGGGCGCGCCGCGCCCGCCGGCACCCAGCGCGCGGCGCCGCCGCGCTTCGGCGCGCCGGCCTGCGCCGCGCCGGCGGCGGGCGCCTCGGCCGCGGTGTTCCACTCGCCGCAGCGCGGGCAGTGCCCGAACCAGCGTGGCTGCTCGTTGCCGCACGCGGTGCAGTAGAAGGTGGCCTTGTCGTTCTTCGTGCTCTTCGCCGGACGTGGCATCCGGGACTCCCCGGGGGGCGGGTGGTCCGCGCGGAACGCGCCCGCGCGGCGGTGCGACGCTAGAAGATGCTCAGGTTGATGTACTTATTCGGGTTCTTCTTCATGTCCTCGACGAGCGCGCGCATCGACCGCACGGTCTCGCGCGTCTCGTCGTACAGCGCCCGGTCGTTCAGCAGCAGGGCCGCCGTGCCGTTGCCGTGGTTCGCCTTGTCGGCGACCTGCTTCGCCGTGGTGAGCACGGAATCCATGCGCACCGTGAGCCGCTCGAAGTTGCGCGTGCTGCGCTCGAGGCCATCGATCGCCTGCCGCAGCTGCGCCTCGCGCCCGGTGGTGAGGTCGCGCGCCGTCGCGGTCACGTCGCGGGCGTTGCGCAGCGTCTCGTGGAGCAGGGCGCGATCCTCCTTCAGCGCCAGGCGCAGCTCGGCGGACGACTCGCGCAGGTTGCGGATCGTTTCGTCGACCTGGCCCTCGCGGTCGAGTCGTTGCGCCAGCCGGTCGAGCGAGACGATCACCCGGTTCATCGCGTCGAACGACGGCCCCGCGTTGGCCATGAACTCGCCCATGCCCGGCTCGTAGATGCCCGTGATGGTGTCGGCCGGCGCGTACGCCCGGCCCGTGGACTTGAGCTCCACCGCGATCACCTTCTCGCCCATCAGCCCGACGTTGCGGATGGCCACGCGGCTGTCGGTCGTGAGCGTGATGTCGCGGTCGAGCGCGAGTTCGACGACCACCCCGTCACCCACCAGCTGGATGCTCGAGACCGAGCCCTTGCGGATGCCGTTCACCTGCACCTCGTCGCTCGGGCCCAGCCCGCCGGTCTGCGGGAACCGCACGTTCCAGACGCGCACCTGCTCGCCGAGCTTGAACTCGCGCAGCCAGGTCACGCCCCAGACGAGCACGGCCAGCGCCACGATGACCGTGACTCCGACCTGGATTTCGGTGGTTCGCCTCACGCGTCACTCCCCGCCGTCAGAGCGGCTGGTCGGGTCCTTCGCTCGTGCCCTCGACGAACTGCCGCACGAACGGATCGCTCGCGGCCCGCAGCTCCTCGGGGCTCCCGGTGAACTTCACGTGCCCCTCGTGCAGCATCGCCATGACGTCGCCCACATGGTAGGCGCTGGCGAGGTCGTGCGTCACGACGATGCTCGTGACGCCGATCCGCTGCTGCAGGGAGCGGATGAGCCGGTTGATGACGTCCGCCATGATCGGGTCCAGCCCCGTGGTCGGCTCGTCGTACAGGATGTAGGCCGGATCCAGCGACAGCGCCCGGGCCAGGCCCACGCGCTTGCGCATGCCGCCCGAGAGCGAGGCCGGCTTCATGTCCTCGATGCCCTCGAGCCCCACCCAGTCGAGCCGCTCCGCGACACGGCGGCGGATCTCGGCGTCGGGCAGCTTCGTGTGCTCGCGCAGCGGCAGCGCCACGTTCTCGCCGACCGACAGCGAGTCGAACAGGGCCGCGCCCTGGAACAGCATGCCGAAGCGCTTGCGCACGCGGTTCAACTCGCCCTCGCCCAGGCCCACGATCGGCTCGCCGTCGACCTCGATCTGCCCGGCGTCGGGCTGCATGAGCCCGATCACGTGCTTGAGGAGCACGCTCTTGCCCGTGCCGCTGCGGCCCATGACCACCACGGTCTTGCCGTCGGGGATGTCGAGATCCACCCCGTCCAGCACCCAGCGGCCGCCGAGCCGCTTCCTGAGCCCGCGGATCGCGATCACGACGCGAAGATGAAACGGAAGAGGACGGTGGCCAGCACGTAGTCGCTGATCAGCACGAGCACGCAGATCGCGACCACGGCGCGGGTCGTGGCGATGCCGACGCCTTCCGCGCCGCCTTCGGTGCGGAACCCGTAGTAGCAGCCCAGCCAGCCGATGATGGCGCCGAAGCAGGTCGACTTCACCATGCCCGACCACAGGTCCTTCATGTGGAAGAACTGCTTGAGCCCGACCGTGTACGTGTGCGAGCTGACGCCCAGGCTCGTCGTGGCCACGAGCCAGCCGCCCAGGATGGCGATCGCGTCGGCCAGGGCGACGAGCGCCGGCACCATGACGATGGCCGCCACCACGCGCGGCACGACCAGGTAGCGCACGGGGTTGATGGCCATCGCGTCGAGCGCGTCGATCTGCTCGGTGACGCGCATCGTGCCCAGTTCGGCCGCGATCGAGGCGCCCACGCGCCCGCCCACGATGAGCCCGGTGAGCACCGGCCCCAGCTCGATGATGACCGAGCGCAGGATCACGGCGCCGATGTACTTCATGGGCACGACCGTCGAGAACTGGTAGGCGGCCTGCACCGCCGCCACCGCGCCCGTGAAGAGCGAGACGACCGCGACGAGCAGCAGCGACTGCACGCCGATCGCGTGCGCCTCGTCGACCAGCAGCCGCGGCGCCATCAGTCCGCGCGGCAGCGTGCGGATCGTCTCGCCGACGAACAGGGTGATCGCGCCGACCTCGGCGAACCAGTTCCCGATGCGGCGCCAGAGGAAGTGGTGCCCACGGGCGGCCAGGTCCCGCATCGCGCTAGAACCCCGGCTCGGTCTCGCCCGCCATCATCGGGCTGTAGGGCACGAACTTCGTGCACTCGCGCAGGAACGTCATGTCGACGTCGTCGGTCGGGCCGTTGCGCTGCTTGGCGATGATGATCTGCGCCTTGCCCGGCTCGGCCGTGTCCGGCTTGTAGACCACCTCGCGGTACACGAACAGCACCACGTCGGCGTCCTGTTCGATCGAGTTGTGAACCACGAAGCCATTGGCGACGAAGTTGTGCGTCCCCTCGACCGTGGCGTCGAAGACGGGCTGTTCGCCAAGCGACTCGATCGAGACGATCTCGTCCCAGAAGAGGTCGGACTCGGAAAGCGCATGGAGGCCGGGGTCCCGCAGCAGTGCCGCGACACGACCCAGGCGCTCACGCCCGGGGGCTGCGTGGTACAGCGAGGTTCCGCAGTACGCCTGACCGACGCCAGCCTGAAGCGATCGAGAGGTCACGCCGCGGTCGGAGGCGGCCCGGCGCACTCGCGACCAGACTTCCACCGGGACCGTGTCGACATTCGTGTTGCCCTTCCGCTGTCCGACGGCGAGGACCGCACGACTGGCAATCTCGCCGCGCCGTCCGTGCACGCCGATGTCTTCGAGGAACCGCAGTTGGTTCTCACGACCCGAGACGTGCAACTGCCACCCGTCGCGATACCCAGCCTTGCGGCTCCGCTCGATTCGCGACTGGATCCCGAAGCGAAGCAGCACACCCTGAAGATCCTCGATCAGGCGGTGACTGGTGGATGCGTAGTAGATGCGCACTTGCGGGCCGCCGTCGTGGACGCACCCATCCGTGGCCCAAAGATGCCGCACGAACGCCCGGAGCTGATCCCACGGCAGGCCGAAGACCTCACGCGGGAGGAACTTCTCCCAGCTGCGCCTGCCGTACAGGCCGAATCGGCCAAGCCATGCTGCGATCGGATTCCGGCGGCCGTGAGTCAGTCGGTAGGGCGCGGGCAGGTACACATGCCACCAGTTCTCCTGTCGCACACGACGCGGCGCGACGCCGAAGTGTGCGGCGGCCTGCTCGACCGCCTCGACGTTCGCCAGATCTGAACTGGTGTAGTGGAGCGGTTGGCCTGAGGCGAAGCATCCGTCGCCGAGGAGATGCGCGAGCAGAACGACCTCTTCATCGGCCCAGGGCTTCGGCACCAGCGGCTCCGGCGTTCGGCGCGGGGTCGCCAGCCGCGTACCCACCGCGAGCTGGTCGAGGCGGCGCCAGCCGTCGAGCGTGAGGAAGGGATGATTGGCGCTGGCCTTGATCGAGCGGCCCGACGCCAGTTTCATCTCAAAGACCTCCTTCACGCCGCTGGAGAACACATGGGACATGTTGCCTTCGACGAGCCGGAAAGACTCGTCCACGGTCCACACCGGTATGTTGCTTTCCCCGCTCGCCAGCAGCTCGCCCATCGTGACTTCGGCTCCGGTGTCGGCACGGAGCACGCGTGCGTCGGCGGTGAGGCATCCCGAGTCTCTCAGGTCCGACAGCTGCGGGCGGCCGCTGCCGCCGCGCTGCTCGACGGCGCGCGAGAGCTGGGAGAGCGCGATGATCGGGACGTTCAGCTCCTTCGCCAGCGCCTTGAGGCCGCGGCTGATCTGCGAGATCTCCTGCACGCGGTTCTCCGCCTGCGTGCTCGAGCGCATGAGCTGCAGGTAGTCGATCACGACCAGGCCCAGCTTGTTCTCGGCCTTCAGGCGACGGCACTTCGCACGCACCTCGAGCACCGACAGCGCGGGCGAGTCGTCGATGTGGATCGGCGCCTGCGTCAGCAGGCCCGCGCCCGTCGTGAGGCGCGGCCAGTCCTCGTTGCCCAGGAACCCGGTGCGCACCTTGTGCAGCCCGACCTCGCTCTGCGAGCACAGCAGGCGCAGCGCGAGCTGCTCCTTGCTCATTTCGAGCGAGAACACCGCGACCGGGATGCCGTGCCGGATCGCCGCGTTCTCGGCCATGTTCATCACGCACGAGGTGTTGTGCACGCAGACGTCGTTCGCGAGGAAGTTGGCGCCGTCGGGCACCGTGAGGTCGTAGACCTGCATCCGGCCGACCGACTCGACGGAGACGATCTCGTCCCAGAACAGGTCTTCGCTCGCGAGGAACGCCAGATCGGGATCGGCCAACGCGATCGCATGGCGCTCGAGCCGCTCCCGGCGGATCGCGCGTGACGTGTGTGCGTTGTACCCGCTCTCGGTGCGCTCGCCGGACCGGCGGGCCAACTCGGTCACGCTGATCCCCGTGCGTGCGGTGGCCGCGCGGACCTTGTCCCACGTCCGCCGAGGCGGCGCCCCGGTGACCTCGCGACGCCGGTCGAGGGGCGAATCCAGCGGCTCGACCGGGAAGCGGCGGGACTTCTCCCCGACCCAGCCGATCAGGGCCTGGTAGCGCCGGACTTCCCCGGGCGCCGTGATCTCGACGCGCCAGGACTTCACGGTCTTCCGCCAGAACTTCGACACGATCCCGAAGCGCAGCAGAGCGTGCTGCACGTCGCGGGCGAGCGCCTCGGACGCGACGGTGAACTCGATGCGCGGGTAGCCGCTCATCGCGTACACGGTGCCGTCGCAGCTGAACAGCACGGCGAGGAACTGGCGAAGCCGCTCGTGGTCCCAGGACCAGACCACCGAAGGGAGCCATTTCGCTTCCGACTTGTGTCCCATCAGCTCCAGGTCGGTGAGCCAGCGCTTGACGGGATTCAGGATCACGCCGTGCGCCGGACGACCCTTGCGGTGCTCGCGCCGCCAGGCGACCCGGTAGGTGATGCCATCGGGCTGCACGTTCATCTCGCAGGTCGGGAAGCACGCCTCGAGGCAGGCACGGAAGTCGGCGAGGTGGTCGGGGTCCGCCGTCGTGAACTGCGGAACGTCGGAGGTCAGGCCGCCTTCGGCGATGAAGTACGCGAGCAGCCGCACACGCTCGAAGGGCCAGGACTCGTCCGCGCCGGCGGCCGGCACGATCCGGGGTACGCCGATGTGGTCGCCGACCGCCAGGTCGTGCAGCGGCTGCCAGCCGTCGATCGTGAGGAACGGATGGTGCCCGGTCACCTCGATGGTGCGCCCCAGCCGCGTCATCACGCGGAAGCACGGCTGCACGCCGCTGTCGATCCAGTGCGACACCTCGGTCTCGCGCACCACGCCGCGCTCGTCGATGCCGAGCACGGTCGGCATGCGACGGCGAACGCACTCTTCGATCGTCAGCCGCTCGCCCGTCTTCGGGTCCACCACCTGCGTGCGCCACGAGACGCACTTTCCCATCGAGGGCCGCCCCGCCAGGATCACGAGGTCGCCGGGCTGCCAGCCGCTCGTGAGCTTGTCGAGGTCCTCCCAGCCGCTCGGGACGCCGGTGACCTGCACCTTCCGCTCGAACAGCTTCTGGATGTGGTCGAACGTGGGCTTGAGCAGTTCGCGGATGCTGGTGAAGCCCTGGCGGATGCGCTGGTCGGTGATCGCGAAGATCCGCGCCTCGGCCTGGTCGAGCAGCGAGGCCGTCTCGTCCTGGCCCGAGTAGCACTGCTGCTGGATCTCGGTCGTGGCGTGGATGAGGCTGCGCAGGATCGATTTGCCGTGCACGATCCGGATGTAGTGCTCGAGGTTCGCCGTGGTCGTCGCGTACTCCATGATCTGCGCGAGCGCGGCGGCGCCGCCGGCGGCCTCGAAATCGCCGCGCTTGCGCAGCTCCTCGGCCACCGTCACCAGGTCCGCGGCCTCGTTGCGGTTGTAGAGCGCGACGAGTGCGTCGAAGACCTTGGCGTGCGACGTACGGTAGAACGCCTTCGAGTCGATGTTCTCGACCGCGCGGCCGATCGCGCCCTGGTCGAGCATCATCGCCGCGAGGATCGAACGTTCGGCGTCGAGCGCCTGCGGCGGCGTCAGGCCCGGCGGGCCGCCCGAGCCGGACGAAAGCATGTCGGACATGATGTTCCCCTCCCGGGCGCCGCGGGCGCCCGCGTGGCGGAGGCTGGTCAGTCGGTGAGGTATTCCTGCGCGAGGCGCGGGAGGTCGTTCCAGACTTCGCGCTTGGGTCCGTCGGGGCGGGGATTCCGCAGCAGGTAGGCCGGGTGGTACGTCACCACCAGCTTCGCGCCGCGCCAACGATAGGTGCGGCCGCGCATGCTGCCCACCGTGCCCTTGATGCCGCACAGCAGCTCGGCGGCGAACGTGCCGAGGCAGCAGATGATCCGCGGGCGCAGCACTTCGAGCTGGCGGACCAGGTACGGCGAGCACTGTTCGATCTCGTTCGGCAGCGGGTTGCGATTGTCGGGCGGACGGCACTTGAGCACGTTCGCGATGTACACGGTCGAGCGGTCCAGCGTCACGCCGGGGATGAGCTTTCGCTCGTCCATGCCGGCGATCATCTTCGTGAGCAGTTCTCCCGCGCGCCCCACGAACGGCTCGCCGCGCGCGTCTTCGTCGGCGCCCGGCGCCTCGCCCACGAACACGATGCCGCTGCGCGCCGAGCCCACGCCCGGCACCGCCTGCGTGCGCGTGCGGCAGAGCCCGCACTTCTCGCACGCGCGCGCCTCGGCGGCGATGCGCGCGAGCACCGGCTCGGACCCGGCCACGATCGCGTCGCGCCCGCCGCCGGCGGCCGACGGGTTCAGGTCGTCGGCGAAGGGCGGCAGCGACACCACGGGGTCGTCCACGGGCGCGTCGGCGTGCGGCGGCGCGGGCGTGGTCTCGGGAGGCGTGAGCCGGAAGCCGGCCTGCGCGGGCGCGGGCGGCTCCAACGCGAACGCGGCGGGCGCCGTGCGCGTGGTCGCCTCGGCGGCCGGCAGCACGAAGCCCGCCTGCGCCGCGGCCGGCTCCGTCATCTCGAAACCGCCGGTCGCGGGGGCCGGCACCCGGGCCTTCGCGCGCACCTTCGCGACCGCGGCCGCCAGCAACTCGCCGCCGCCGCGAGCGTGCTCGCGCTCGACCAGCTTCCGCGCGGCGCGCGCGATCGCGGCCGCTTCCTCGCGGGGCGCGCGCGCGCTCACCGGCGCGCCTTTCGCGCGGCGCCGCGCTTCGCGGGCTTCGCGGTGCGCTTCGCCCGGGTCGCGCGCGCGGCGCGCTTCGCACCGGCGCGCTTCGCCGTGGCAGCCGCCGTCGTGCGCAGCTCCAGCACGCGGTCGAGCACGGCCTCGGCCAGCTCGCGCTTGCTCGTGCGCGGCAGGGCCTTCGTGCTCGCAGCGCCCACGAGCGTGGCGCGGTTGGTGTCGCCGCCGAGGCCTTCGGCGGGCGAGTTGAGCACGACCAGGTCCACGCGCTTCGCGCGCAGCTTGGCGCGGGCGTTGGCGACGCCGTCGTCGGTCTCGAGCGCGAACCCGACCAGCACCTGGCCCGGGCGGCGCGCGGCGCCGAGCGAGGCGAGGATGTCGGGATTCGGCGCCAGTTCGAGCGTGAGCGGCGCGGCACCGCGCTTGAGCTTGCGCGTGGACGTCTTCGCGGGCCGGTAGTCGGCGACCGCGGCGGCCATCAGCACCACGTCGGCGCTCTCGGCCTGCGCGCGCATCGCCGCGTGCATCTCGGCGGCGGTCGTCACCGGCACGAGCGTCACGCCGTGCGGCGGCTCCACGCTCACCGGGCCGGTCACGACGGTCACGTCGGCGCCGCGCTCGCGCGCGGCCTCGGCCAGCGCGAAGCCCATGCGCCCGCTCGAGCGGTTCGTGAGCACGCGCACGGGATCGAGCGGCTCCTCGGTGCGGCCGCTGCCCACCAGCACGCGCACGCCCTCGAGGTCGCGCGTGCGCGCGACCGCCGCCTCGATCGCGGCGACGATGTCGGCGATCTCGGCCAGCCGGCCGGGCCCGGCGAGGCCGGAGGCGAGCGGGCCGGAGTCGGGGCCCACGATCGTCGCGCCGCGCGCGCGCAGCTCGCGCACGTTCTCGCGCGTGGCGGGAGCGCGCCACATCTGCAGGTCCATCGCCGGCGCGACCACGAGCGGCGCGGGCGAGGCCAGCGCGATCGTGGTGAGCGCGTCGGGCGCCACGCCGTGCACGAGGCGCGCCATGAGGTCGGCCGTCGCCGGCGCGATCACCAGGCAGTCCGCCGCCTCGGCCACGTCGACGTGCTCGACCTTGCCCCCCAGCTTCGCGCGCGACTCGAGCGGCAGCGCGAAGCGCGGCTGCTGGTCGCCCCAGAGCCCCGTGACCACGGGGTTGCCCGAGAGCGCCTGCAGCGTGAGCGGGCCCACGAACTCGCAGGCGGCGGGCGTCATGATCACGATCACGGTCGCCCCGCGCTCGCGCAGCCGGCGCACGAGTTCGCACGCCTTGTAGGCCGCGATGCCGCCGGAGACCCCGACGACGACGACGCGATCGGCGAGCATGGGGCTACTCGGCGGGGATCTCGAGCGGCTGCTCGGCCTGCATCATGATGGCCGACGGGTCCTCGTAGTAGTACGGCACGTCGTCGCGGATGACGCGCTCCAGCGCGACCGCCG
>CAZIXL010000020.1:0-14099 GCA_964542885.1 uncultured bacterium | reverse complement strand
TGCGCGGCCGCGCGCCGCCGTGTCGGCGGCGGCGTCCGCGGCGGCGGCGGCACGGGCGGCGGCGAACGAAGCGAGCGCGATGGCGAACGACAGGGCGCGGGCGAACATGACGACCTCCGGGGAAGCGCGCCGGCACGGCGCCGGACCAGGTTGCCCGCAGTGACGCGCGGGCCCCCGCCGCGCTCCGCGCGCGCCGCGCGTGCGCGACCGGCGCGGGCCGCCGGGCCACGAGCGCCGTCGCCCCGCGGGGCGGTTGACATCGCCCGCCCGCGGGGCCGACGGTGCGCCGCGATGGGCGACCCGCAAGCAGCCACCGACGCCGAGAGCCGCCGGCTCGCCGAGGACCTCTTTCGCACGAAGAACTGGAAGCGCTGGGGCCCCTACCTGGCCGAGCGCCACTGGGGCACCGTGCGCGAGGACTACTCGGCCGAGGGCCGGAGCTGGGACTACCTGCCGCACGACCACGCGCGCAGCCGCGCGTATCGCTGGGGTGAAGACGGCCTGCTCGGGATCTGCGACCGCGAGGGCCGGCTGTGCTTCGCGCTCGCGCTGTGGAACGGGCAGGACCCGATCCTCAAGGAGCGCCTCTTCGGGCTCAACGGCGAGGAGGGCAACCACGGCGAGGACGTGAAGGAGGCGTACTTCTACGTCGATGCGCTGCCCACGAGCGCGTACCTGCGCGGGCTCTACAAGTACCCGCAGTCCGAGTACCCGTACGAGCGGCTCGTGGCCGAGAACCGCGGCCGCGGCAAGCACGAGCCCGAGTTCGAGCTGGCCGACGCCGGCGCCTTCGACGCGGACCGGTACTTCGACGTCGGGATCGAGTACGCCAAGGCCGGACCCGACGACGTCCTGGTGCGGGTCACGATCGCGAACCGCGGGCCCGACGACGCGCCGCTGGCCGTGCTCGGGCAGCTCTGGTTCCGCAACACGTGGAACTGGGGACGGAGCGGCGAGGCGTACCCGCCGAAACCCGCGCTGCGCGAGGACGGCGGCGCCGTGCGGGCCGAGCACGCGACGCTCGGCGCGTTCCGGCTCGAGTGCGACGCCGGGCCCGGCGGCGCGCCCGAGCTGCTCTTCACGGGCAACGACACGAACGACGAGCGGCTGTTCGGTGCGCCGAACGCCACGCCGTGGGTGAAGGACGCGTTCCACCGCTTCGTCGTGAACGGCGAAGCGGGCGCGGTGAACCCCGCGCGGGAGGGCACGAAGGGCGCCGCGCTGCACCGGCTGGTCGTGCCGGCCGGCGGGCACGTGGAGCTGCGCTGGCGCCTGCGCGACGCGGCGCTCGCGGGCGAGCCCGCGTTCGGGGCCGGCTTCGGCGCCACGTTCGCGCAGCGCGCGGGCGAGGCCGACGCCTTCTACGCCGCACGGCTGCCCGCCGGGCTCACCGACGCCGAGCGCGCGGTGTCGCGCCAGGCGTACGCCGGCCTGCTGTGGTCGCGGCAGTTCTACTACTACGTCGTGAACGAGTGGCTCGACGGCGACCCCGCGCAGCCCGCGCCGCCGCCCGAGCGCCACGGCGGGCGCAACCGCGAATGGCGGCACCTGTACAACCGCGACGTGATCTCGATGCCCGACAAGTGGGAGTACCCGTGGTACGCGGCGTGGGACCTGGCGTTCCACCTCGTGGCCATGGCGCGCGTCGATCCCGACTACGCGAAGCAGCAGCTCGTGCTGTTCCTGCGCGAGTGGTACCTGCACCCGAACGGGCAGATGCCCGCGTACGAGTGGGCGCTCGGCGACGTGAACCCGCCCGTGCACGCGTGGGCGGCGTGGCGCGTGTACAAGGCCACGGGCGGGCGGGGCAAGCGCGACCGGCTGTTCCTCGAGCGCGTGTTCCAGAAGCTGCTGCTCAACTTCACCTGGTGGGTGAATCGCAAGGACGTCGAAGGCAACAACCTCTTCGCCGGCGGCTTCCTGGGCCTCGACAACGTCGGCGTGTTCGACCGCAGCCGCCCGCTGCCCGGTGGCGGGCACCTGGAGCAGGCCGACGGCACGGCGTGGATGGCGTTCTACTGCGGCACCATGCTGTCGATCGCGCTCGAGCTGGCGAGCGAGGACGCCGCGTACGAGGACGTCGCGTCGAAGTTCTTCGAGCACTTCGTGGCGATCGCCGACGCGATGAACCGCTTCGGCGGCACCGGCCTGTGGGACGAGGACGACGGCTTCTACTACGACCAGCTGCACGTCGACGGCCGCACGATCCCGATGCGCCTGCGCTCGGCGGTCGGGCTGGTCCCGCTGATCGCCGTCGAAGTGCTCGAGCAGGACGTGATCGACCGCCTGCCCGGCTTCCGCAGGCGCATGCACTGGTTCCTCGACAACCGCCGCGACCTCGCCGGCTTCATCACGTACGCCGAAAAGGGGACCGGCCCCGCGGGCGGCCACGACGGCCACCGGCTGCTCGCGATCCCGTCCCGCGAGCGGCTCGAACGCGTGCTGCGCGTGATGCTGGACCCCGCCGAGTTCCTGTCGCCGCACGGCGTGCGTTCGCTGTCGCGCCGCTACGGCGACGCGCCCTACGTGTTCGCGATCGACGGCGGGGAGCATCGCGTGTCGTACGCCCCCGCCGAGAGCGACACCGCGCTCTTCGGCGGCAACTCGAACTGGCGCGGGCCCGTGTGGTTCCCGCTCAACTTCCTGCTGGTCGAGGCGCTCGAGCGCTATCACCACTTCTACGGCGACGCGTTCACCGTCGAGTACCCGACCGGCTCGGGCGCGCGGCGCACCCTCGGCGAGGTGTCCTCGGGGCTGGCCACGCGGCTCGCCTCGCTCTTCCTGCCGGGCGAGGGCGGCACGCGCCCGTTCGCAGGTCCCGACGCGCGCTTCGCGACCGACCCGCACTGGCGCGACCTCGTGCTGTTCCACGAGTACTTCGACGGCGAGAACGGCCGCGGCCTCGGCGCCAGCCACCAGACCGGCTGGACCGCGCTCGTCGTGCGCTGCCTCGAGAAGGTCGCGCACGCGCGCACGACGCGCGGCGCACGCTGAAGGGCCCGGGACGGGCCGGCGATCAGGTTCTCGCCCGGCTGGCGAACCTGGCCGACACGTCTCCGAGCCCCGAAGGATCGGGCTCGCCGCGGGAGCGCGGGTGGTTCCGCCGCACCACGCGCTTCCCGGCCCGCGGCTCGCCCTGCGATCCTTCCGTCACTTCGTCGCCGTCCGCTCGAGGTCGCCCGTGCGCGGGCACGGGTACGGCGTGCCGCCGATCGACCACGTGAAGCCCGTCACCGCGCCCGTCGAGTCGCGCGCCTGCACCACGATCCCGTAGTCACGCGGCGAGAAGAACGTCGTGTCCGACGTCGCCCGGAGCGGCCAGTCGTCCGCCCACAGCACGCCGTCCTTCACCCGGAACGGCAGCCCGATGTTGCTCGCGACGTCGTAGCGGCCCTCGTAGCGGCGCAGGACCCGCTCGGGCACCTTTACCAGTCGCGGGTGCGGCGCTGCGAGCGGCGCCACCGCCTCGCCCGCGGCGAGCTTCGGCAGCACCTCGCGCAGCAGCGCCGGTGCCCCGTCGTGCAGGTTGCCCAGGAAGACGATCGTCGCGCCGCTCGCCGAGTCGTGGTCGAGGTACGAGTAGAAGCCGTTCGTGCTGCCGTTCCAGTGCAGGTTGCCGTGGCGCACGAGATTCGCCTGCACCCCGGGCCCGAGCGTCCCGTCGAGGAACGCGCGCGAGAGCGCGAACAGGTCGCGCGCGGTGCTCCACATGGAGCCCGCGCCGGCGAGGAACGTGAGGTCCTTCTGCGGCGCCGGCACGACACCGGAGGTGCCGGGCAGGTACGACGTCGCACGTTCGGGCAATGGGTCGGCGAGACCCGCCCAGGGCGCCGTGTGCTCGAGGTGCGCGGGCGCGAGGACGTCCTCGCGCACGAGGTCGTCCCACGCGCGGCCCGAGGCCAGCTCGAGCATCCTCGCGAGCACGGTGTAGCCGCCGGAGCTGTAGGACGAGCGCGTGCCCGGCTCGAACAGCAGCGGCTTGCTCCCCGCGAGCGCGGTGACGTCGGCCGGGGTCAGACGGCGCTTCTCCTGCTCGTCCGTGGTCACGCGGTGCGGGATGCCCGAGCGATGGTTGAGCAACTGGTCGATCGTGACGCCGCCGTGCGGATAGCCCGGCAGGAAGCGGCCGATCGTGTCCGAGAGCGCGAGGCGCCCCTCGCCGAGCAGCTTCAGCGTCACCACCTGGTTCACCGGCTTGGTGATCGAGGCGATGCACATGCGCGTCGTCGGCGTCATCGGCCGGTGGTGCTCGCGATCCGCCGCGCCCCAGCAGCGTTCGACCAGGACGTGCCCGTCGCGCGCGATGAGCAGCTGGCCCGAGAACTGGCCGTCCCGCACGAGCGGTGCCACGCAGGCGTCGAGCGCGCGGCCCAGCGCCGCCGAGTCGGGAGGCGCCGCGGCCCTCGCGGGCGCGACGGCGAACGCCGCCAGGAGGAGCGGCGAGAGGAGGGCGAACGGGGCGCGAAGGGGCAAGCGATCCTCCGGATGGAACGTGGGACGCACCGGTGCGGGCACTCTCGGGGCTTCGACACCGGCCGTCGCCCGAACGTTGACGGGCACGGCGCGCCGCCGCACCGGCGCGGCGGAACGGCGAACGGGCGTGCGGCCGGACGTGCGCCGGGCGCGCCGGCGCCGAAGCGCGGACCCGCCGGCGCGTCGCGGAGCGCGCGCGGGCCGGCGCGAACGGCCACCGGCGCTCCGAGCGCGCCGGCGTCCCCGCCGAGAGGCCCGGCCCGAAGTGCGACGGCGCTCGGTACTTTTCACCACAAAGTACTTGACCGCGGTGCGGCCGACGCGTTCAATTCCGGCCCATGAACCCGACGAACCCGGACCGCCCGGAGCCGCCCGAGCCCGACGAACTGCCCGCGCCGATCCCGTTGCCGCTGCGGGCGGCCGACGACCTGCGCTGGATCCGCGAGGCCATGGAGCGCGCGGCCTCGTTCACGTCGATCTCGGGCTGGGGCCTCGTCGCCGTCGGCTTCACCGCGCTCGCCGCCGCCGCGGTCGCGCCTCGCGACCTCGCGAGCGACCGCTGGGTCATCGTCTGGCTGGGCGAGGCGCTGCTCGCGATCGCGATCAGCGTCGGCACCTCGGTGCTCAAGGCGCAGCGCCTCGAAGTGCCCCTGTTCGGCGCCACCGGCCGCCGCTTCATGCTCGCGTTCGCGACGCCCGCGGCCGCCGGCGCCGTGCTCACCGCCGCGCTGCTCCGGACGCACGCGAACGCGCTGCTGCCCGGCACCTGGCTGCTGCTCTACGGCGCCGCCGTCGCCGGCGGCGGTTCGTTCTCAGTGCGCAGCGTGCCCGCCATGGGCGCCGCCTTCATGGCGCTCGGCACGTTCGCGATGGTCGCGCCCTCCGCGTGGGCGAACGCGATCCTCGGCGCCGGCTTCGGCCTGCTCCACGTGGCCTTCGGGGCGTGGATCGCGCGGCGGCACGGTGGCTGACGCCGCCCGCCGCCGCGACGCCGCGCGCCGCGCGGCCGAGCCCGCCGCCGCGCCCGCGGCGTCGGCGCACCACGACCTCGACCAGGTCATCCACGTGCGCGTGCGGCTCGCCATCGTGAGTGCGCTGGCCGTGAACGCGTCGCTGTCGTTCAACGACCTCAAGAAGGCGCTGCGCATCACCGACGGCAACCTGAGCGTGCATGCGCGCCGCCTCGAGGAGGCCGGCTACCTCGAGTGCCGCAAGTCGTTCGAGGGCCGCGTGCCGCGCACCGATTACCAGTTGACCGCCGCCGGCCGCCGCGCCCTGCAGCGCTACCTCGACCACATGGAGGCGCTCATCCGCGCCACGCGGGAGCGCTGAGCGGTCGCCCACGGATACCCGACGGCCATGCGAACGAACGAGCCCTTTACTCGGCAAAGTGACCGGTCGAAAACCCACGCAGCGAGGGTGGCGCCGCCGCCCTCCGGGCAGGGCCGCCCGCACGTCCCCCGCACCCACGGAGTGAGGAATCATGAAGCGTCACAAGCGAGAGTCGCGTGAACCCCGCCACCACCGGCGCCCCGGCCGCCACGCCCACCAGCGGGCCATGGAACGCGTGGCGGATCGCGTGGCCGCCGCTGTTCTGGGCGCTGTGGGGCGCCTGGCTCGCCGTCTCGGACCTGCGTAACGAGGAGGTCCAGCCGGCCGTCCTCCTGCTGCTCGTGGGCGCCTTCGTCCTCGGCGCCGCACGGCCGCGGTGGTGGTGGGCGTGGGCGCTCGCGCTGGGCGCCTGGGTGCCCGCCGAGCCGCTCGTGAGCCGGGTCGCCGGCATCACCCCGACCTGGCCCGCCAACGCCGGGGCGCTGGTCGCCTTCGTGCCCGCCCTGGTCGGCGGCGCCATGGGTGCAGCCGCCGCCCGGCTCCGCCCGAGGACATAACTCCGTCAAGGACTTGCGGGCCCGCCGGTCAGGCCGCCCGCGCCAGTCGCGCCGCGGGCCGCGTCCACCCCCGGACCCCTTCCGGCCCGCGCGGATCCTGCTCCAACCTTCGCTTCCCCGGGGCCGTCCAAGCCTGTGCAATGGCAGCGACGGCGACCTGGAATCTGACCCTTCGAACCGTGGAAGCGCCCGCCCTGTCCCCGATCCTCGAGACCAGCGACGTGGCCCTGGCCGCGCGTGGTGACGCGCGTGCTTTCGCGCGCCTGTACGAGGAGCACAAGGGCCGGGTGATGGCGATCGCACGGCGCATGGCCGGCCACGAGCACGCGGCCGAGCTCACGCAGGACGTGTTCGTCCGCGCGTGGAGCAAGCTCGGCACGTTCCGCGGCGACGCCAGGTTCTCGACGTGGCTGCACCGGCTGGCCGTGAACCTGATCCTCAGCCGGCGCGCCTCGTGGGCCACCGAGCGCGCGCGCTTCCTGGGGACCGAGGACTCGCTCGAGACGCTCTCGGCGCGGCCTTCGGGGCGCGAACTGAACATGGACTTCGAGAAGGCCATCGACCTGCTGCCCGACGGTGCGCGCACGGTGTTCGTGCTGCACGACGTGGAGGGCTGGAAGCACGAGGAGATCGCCCGCGCGATGGGCGTGACCTCGGGCACGACGAAGGCACAACTGCACCGTGCGCGCATGCTGCTGCGCGGCACGCTGGCGTGAGGGGAGTGACGCGACCGTGACGGACCGGTGGACCGATCACCTTTCGGATTACCTCGACGGCGACATGACCGCCGCCGAAACCCGCACGCTCGAACAGCACCTCGACGCGTGCGAGGACTGCCGCCTGCTCCTCGGCGAGCTGCGGCGCGTGAAGAACGAGGCCCGCGCGCTCGCGGACCCGCCGGTTCCGGACGATCTCTGGGCGGGGATCGCTTCACGAATCGGACCGGCGGTGTCCGCGAGCGCGCAGACCCACCACGACGAGGGGACCACCACGGTGCTGCGCCTGCCGCCGAGGCGGCCGGCGTTCACGTGGGGATGGGCGATGGCGGCGGGCATCGCGCTGCTGCTCGTGTCGGCCGTCGCCCTCGTCCTCTCGAACCGCGCCGCGCTCCCGCCGGCGGGCGGGACGCTCGCGGCCGGCGACACGGCCGCGCGCGCGCAGGCCTCGTTGGCGACGTTCGACGCCGCGCAGGTCGAGGGCGAGATCGCCGACCTGCAGGCGGCGCTGGATCGCGGCCGCGGCAAGCTGGATCCCAAGACCGTCGAGGTCCTGGAGCGGAACCTCGCCGTGATCCGCGCGGCCACCGAGGACGCCCGGCGCGCGCTCGAGGCCGATCCGGCGAACAAGGACCTGCAGCAGTACTTCGCGTCCACCGTGGGCTCGAAGCTGGACCTGATGCGGCGCGCGACCGCCATGGCGGGGGTGTGAGGCCATGACCGCGTTCGCGTCGCTGCTCCCGCCCGCCCTCGCGCTGGGCTTCGCCGTCGGCGCCGGGCCCGTGGCTCCGGCCGCCCCCGATCCGGTCGCCGCGCCGGCGCCGGCCGGCGCGCCCGCCGCGCCGCTCGAGGTCGCGCGCGAGGTCAGCGGCTTCCTCGTGCGGCGCACTCCCGACGGTACGCTCGTGCTGACGCCGAACCGCGACTTCGAGTTCACGCCCGAAGCCGACGACGCCGCCCGGTTGCCGCGCTGGATCGAGATGGCGTTCCCGGCCGGGACGCGCCGCACGTACGCGGCGCGCAGCGAGACGCTGCTCACGGTGCCGAAGGGCGCGGTCCTCGAGCTGTCGAACCTGGTCGGCGACATCCTCGTGGACGGCTGGAACAAGAACGAGGTGCGCATCGTGGCCCAGCACGGCCCGCGCGACCGGATGCAGGCGCGCGTGGTCGAGATGTCGCGCCGCGTCGAGGCCGTGCGCCGGCGGCTGGAGGAGCTCAAGCGCGAGGCACGCGAACGCGAGCGCGAGCGCGGGGGCGCGGACGCCGAGGCGCGGCAGCGCGCGCTCGCCGCGCGGCAGAAGGCGCTGCAGGAGCAGGCGGCCCGGACCGCCGTGCTCCAGGTCGAGACGCTGAACCGCCTCGGCATTCCCGCGGCGGTGGACTACAACATCACGGTCCCGCAGTGGATGACCGTGAAGCTCTCGGGCATGGAGTCCGACATCTCGGTCGCCGGCGTGCGCGCCGCGATCGCGGCCGAGTCCGTGCGCGGCGACGTGAACGTGCGCGGGGGCCGCGGCGACGTGCAGATCTCGTCCGTCGAGGGCGAGGTGCGCGCCTACGACTGCGACTGCGACGTCGACGCCTCGTCGATCAACAACGACGTCGAGCTGGACGACGTGACGGGCGCGCTGGTGGTGCAGAGCGTGAACGGCGACATCCAGATCGGGAAGGTGAAGTCCCCCAGCGTGCAGGCCAGCTCGGTGAACGGAACCGTGATCTACCGCGGGGCCTTCGAGCCCCGCGGCCGGTACCGCCTCGCCTCGCACGCGGGCAACCTCGTGGTGGGTGTTCCCGTAGACGCCGGAGTCGACGTTTCGGTGGCGACCTTCCAGGGCGGTTTCCGTACGGCGTTCCCGGTCCAGGTGGGCCCGTGGCGGAAGGGCGAGAAGTTCAACTTCGTGCTCGGCTCCGGCGGCTCGTCGCTCGAACTCGAATCGTTCCAGGGAGTGATCGAGCTGCTCCGCCCGGGCGAGGTGCCGGTGGCACCCGAGGCGCCCGAAGCCCGGCCCGCTCCCGCCCCCGAAGTGCGCGAAGTCCGGATCGTGAGAAAGACCCCACGGGTCCCCAAGCCGCCGAAGGCCCCGAAGGCGCCCGAAGACGACGAGCGGGACGAGTAAGGAGGACCAAGGATGCTCGGAAGGCTTCTCCGCAGGCGCTCCCTGCCGCTGCTCGCGGCCGTCGGCGCGACGCTCATCGGCCTCGTCTACGGCACCGGCAGCTGGGCGGGCGACTCGTACCGCTCGCACGAGACGTGGAACTGGAACGGCCGCATCGCCGCCGGCCGCACGCTCGAGATCAACGGCATCAACGGCCGGATCGACGCCGAGCCCGCCTCCGGCGACCGCATCGAGGTCGTGGCCGACAAGTACGGCAGGCGTGACGAGGCCTCGAGCGTGAAGATCGAGGTCGTCGAGGACTCCGACGGCGTCACGATCTGCGCCGTCTACCCCGGCAAGGGCAGCCCCTGCACGGGCAACAAGGGCTCGCTGTGGCAGAAGGACAACGACGTCAAGGTGGACTTCGCCGTCAAGGTGCCCGCCGGCGTCACGTTCGCCCCCAACACCGTCAACGGCGGCATCACGACGCGGGCGCTGCGCGGCCCGGTGAAGGCGCACACGGTGAACGGCGGCTGCGACATCGAGACCAGCGAGAGCGGCGAGGCCGCGACGGTGAACGGCAGCGTACGCGCGACGCTCGGTCGCATGGACGCCCGCGACCGGCTGGACTTCTCGACCGTGAACGGCAGCATCGTCCTCACGTTGCCCGCGCAGTTCGACGCCGACCTCGAGGGCAGCACGGTCAACGGCTCGATCTCGACCGATTTCCCCGTGACCGTGTCCGGCAAGTGGGGCCCGCGGAGCATGCACGGCACGATCGGCCGCGGCGGCGCGAAGCTGAGCGCCAGCACCGTGAACGGCTCGATCCAGCTGCGCCGCACGGGCGGAAGCGACTAGCACCCGCAGCGCGACTTCGCGTCTCGTACCCGCGAAGCGGGGCCCGTCTCCCGAAGCAGGGAGGCGGGCCTTTTCGTGCGCGGCGCGGCCGGCACCGCGGCGCGGTCCCGTCCGCATCCGGGATCGCGCGTCCCACAACCGGACACTCCCGGCACCGCGTCGCGCGGGCCCGCCGGGAGCCATGCGCCTGCCGCACAACCCCTTGCGGCGATCGCGGCTTTCGGAACGGATCTTCCTGTAACCGTGCGTGAAACCCGTCCGTCGAAGCCCCACGGAGACACGCATGGACATTCCTCGCCAGAAGAAGCCGAAGAAGCGCCTGCCGCTCTACCTCGCCGGAGCGGGCGTGCTGGCGCTCGCCACCGTCGGGCTCATCCGCATGCAGCCCGCGGCGCCCGGTGTGGAGCGCTCGACGCTGCTCGTGGACACGGTCAAGCGCGGGGTCATGGTGCGCGACGTGCGCGGCAACGGCTCCCTGGTCCCCGAAGACCTGCGCATCGTCTCGGCGATGACCGCCGGCCGCATCGAACGGATCCTCGCGCGGCCCGGCACGAAGGTGGAGAGCGGCACGGTGCTCCTCGAGCTGAGCAACCCCGACGTGCAGCTCGAGGCGCTCGACGCCGAGCGGCAGCTGAAGCTCGCGGAGGCCGAGCTGGCCACGCAGCGCGCCTCGCTCGAGACGCAGCGCCTGGCGGCCGTGAGCGACGTGGCGAGCGCGCGCTCCGAGTTCAACGAGGCCGAGCGGCAGGTGAAGGTCGCCGAGCGCCTCGCGGCCGACGGCCTGGGCTCGGGCATGGACACCGACCGCGCGCGCGACCGCGCGCAGGAGGCGAGCGAGCGCTACGACAGCGAGCAGCGCCGGCTCAAGGTCACCGAGGAGGCCATGACCGCGCAGCTCGACCTGCGCCGCTCCGAGGTCGACCGCCTGCGCTCGATCGCGAAGTTCCAGCGCGACCGCGTCGCGTCGATGACGGTGCGCGCGGGCCAGAAGGGCGTCGTGCAGGTGCTGTCGCTGCAGCCCGGCCAGTGGGTGAACCCCGGCCAGGAGCTGGCGCGCGTCGCCGGGCAGGACCGCCTGAAGGCGGTGCTGAACGTGCCCGAGTCGCAGGCGCGCGACCTGGCGCTGGGGCTGAAGGCGAAGATCGACACGCGCAACGGCGTCGTCGACGGCCACGTCTCGCGGGTCGACCCGGCCGTCCAGGGCGGCACGGTCGCCGTCGACGTCGAGCTGGACGGCGCGCGGCCGCGCGGCGCGCGCCCCGACCTGTCGGTCGACGGCACGATCCAGATCGACCGCATCCCGGACGCGCTGTACGTGGGCCGGCCCGCGGACGGCTCGACCGAGGCGGTGGCCGAACTGTTCCGCCTCGAGCCCGACGGGCACACGGCGGTGCGCGTGCCCGTGCGCATCGGCCGCGGTTCGGCCGACGCCGTCGAGATCCTGGAAGGCCTCAAGGAAGGCGACCGCGTGATCCTGAGCGAGATGTCGCAGTGGAGCGCGACGCCGCGCGTGCGATTGAAGTGAACGAAGCGGGGCGCGCGGGAGTCCATCGCCCGTGCGTCCGCGAGAGAACCCGGCGCTCCCCGCCCGAGGAGGAAGGATGACCGTGACGACCCACGACCGCCCCGCGAACGCGACCCGGCCCGCCCCACGCGACGGCCAGGCGAACGGCAAGGCCATGCTCCGGCTCGAGAACCTGAGCAAGGTGTTCACGACCGACGAGGTCGAGACGCACGCGCTGTCGGGCGTCCACCTCGAGATCCGCAAGGGCGAGTACGTGTCGATCGCCGGCCCCTCGGGCTGCGGCAAGTCGACGCTGCTGTCGATCCTCGGGCTGCTCGACACGCCGACCGACGGCACCTACTGGCTGGACGGCGTGCCGGTGCAGAACCTGGACTTCGCCGAGCGGGCGCGCATCCGGAACCGGCAGATCGGGTTCATCTTCCAGAGCTTCAACCTGATCGGCGACCTGACCGTGTACGAGAACGTCGAGCTGCCGCTCACGTACCGCGGCATGCCGGCGGCCGAGCGCAAGAAGCGCGTCGGCGAGGCGCTCGAGCGCGTGAGCATGGCGCACCGCGGGCGGCACCTGCCCGCGCAGCTCTCGGGCGGCCAGCAGCAGCGCGTGGCGGTGGCGCGGGCGCTCGCGGGCGATCCGCTCATCCTGCTCGCCGACGAGCCCACCGGGAACCTGGACTCGGCGAACGGCGACGCGGTGATGGAGCTGCTCCAGGACCTGCACGGCATGGGCTCGACGATCTGCATGGTCACGCACGACGAGCGCTTCGCGCGTCACGCCGAGCGCACGATCCACCTGTTCGACGGCCGCGTGGTCGACGAGCAGCGGACGAGCTAGGCGGGGGCCGCGACATGGAATCCCTGCTCCAGGACCTGCGCTTCGCGCTTCGCTCGATGCGTCGCGCCCCCGGCTTCACCGCCATCGTCGTGCTCGTGATGGCGTTGGGGATCGGCGCGAACGTCAACGTGTTCTCGATCCTCTACAGCCTCGTGTACCGGCCGTGGCCCGTGCCCCACGCCGAGCGGATGCTCGACATCCGCATGACCAACCCGCGGCGCGGGTACGACAACGACAACGTCTCGTGGCAGAACTTCGTCGACATCCGCGACCGGGCGAAGACGCTCGAGGCGGTCGGCGCGATGTGGGGCATGAACGCGATCGTCACGATCGACAAGGACCCCGAACGCTTCGACGCCGGAAACGTCACCTCGGGCGTGTTCCCGGCGATCGGCGTGAAGCCGATGCTCGGGCGCAACTTCACGCCCGACGAAGAGGTCTACGGCCGCAACTTCGACCAGGTGATCATCAGCGAGCGCATCTGGCGCAAGCGCTACGACGCGTCGCCGTCGGTGCTCGGCAGGACGCTCCGGCTGAACGGCCGCACCCGGGCCATCGTCGGCGTGATGCCGAAGGACTTCCGCTTCCCCGAGACCGAGGATTTCTGGGTGCCCGCGGGCAACAACCCGGCGGACCCGGGCAAGCGCTCGGACGGCTGGCTGCGCGTGATCGCGCGCATGAAGCCGGGCGTGACGAAGGCCCAGGCGCAGGCCGAGGTCGCCACGCTCTGGTCGGGCTTCGTGCGCGAGGACCCCGAGATGAAGGACCTGGGCGTCCGCGTGGTGGGCTACCAGGAGAACTGGGCGCGCGAGGTGCGCGGCATCATGCTGGTCATGCAGGTGGCCGTGATGTTCCTGCTGCTCATCGCCTGCTCGAACGTGGCCAACCTGCTGCTCGCCCGCGCCGCCGGGCGTCGCCGCGAGATCGCGCTGCGCGTCGCGCTGGGCGCGTCGAAGGGGCGCGTGCTGCGCCAGCTGCTGACCGAGGCGATCCTGCTCTCGCTGCTCGGCGCCCTGATCGGCGTGGCGCTCGGCACGTGGGGCAACTCGCTGTGGATCGCCGCCATCCCGCTCGAGATGCCGTGGTTCCTCCGCTTCGACGTGGACGGCCCGGTGCTGGCGTTCACCGCCGGGCTCGCGGTGCTCGCGGGGGTCGTGTTCGGGCTCGCGCCGGCGCTGCACGCGTCGGATTCGAACCTGGTCGAGTCGCTGCGTGAGGGCGGCCTGCAGGCCGGGCAGTCGCGCTCGAGTCACCGCCTGCGCAACGGGCTCATCGTGGCCGAGGTCGCGCTGTCGATCGTGCTGCTCGTGGGCGCGGGGCTCATGGTGCGCACGTTCCTGCGCCTCGTCGCCGCCGGGAAGGACGTGCGCACCGAGGGCATCGTGGCCGGCCGCGTGCTGCTGCCCGTCGCGCTCTACCCGAACGACGCGACCAAGCTGGCCTTCTTCCACGAGTCCGTGCGGCGCCTGTCGGCGTCGCCCGGCGTGGTGTCGGCCACCGGCATGAACAACCTGCCGCTCGGACGCGACAACTGGACGCGGAACGTGGTGACTCCCGAGAAGGCCGACAAGAAGGACGGGGTCGAGCTGAGCTACTGGGCGACCCTGCCCGGCGCGTTCCGCACCACGGGCCTGCCGCTGCTCAAGGGGCGCGACTTCACGTTCGAGGACGACTCGGGCTCCGCCCGCGTCGCGATCGTCACGCGCACCG
>CAZIXL010000019.1:0-14369 GCA_964542885.1 uncultured bacterium | reverse complement strand
GTCGGCGACCGTGATGCCGCGGCAGGTGTCGCACGACTCGCCGCAGGGCGGCAGCGTCTCGTCGAAGTAGGCGCACGCGGCCGCGTGGCGGCAGCCGCCGCGGTCGAGCAGCCGGAACAGCTCGACCGTCTTCTCGCGCGTCTCGGCGCGTAAGGCGGCGTCCTCGATCGAGTCGAGGAACGTGTCGTAGCCGATCACGTCGGCCCACGAGTAGAAGACCACCACGTCGCTCGGCAGCCCGTCGCGCCCGGCGCGGCCGATCTCCTGGTACCAGGCCTCGACGCTCTTCGGCATGTCGCGGTGCACCACGAGCCGCACGTTGCTCTTGTCGATGCCCATGCCGAACGCGACCGTGGCCACGACCACCTCGGCGTCGTCGCGCGCGAACGCCTCCTGGTGGCGGTGGCGCACGTCGTCGGGCAGGCCCGCGTGGTAGGGCAGCGCGTTCACGCCCTGCGCGCGCAGCCAGTCGGCGGTCTGCTCCACCGCGCGCCGGCTCATGCAGTAGACGATCGCGCTCTCGCCCGGGTGCCGGCGCAGGAGCCCCAGCAGGTCGCGGCGGAAGTCGCGCTTCGTGCCGTCCTTCTGCCCGCCCTTGCGCACCGCGGTGATGTGCAGGTTGGGCCGGTAGAAGGAGCCCTTGAAGCCCTCGGGCTTGCGCATGCCGAGCTGGCGCAGGATGTCGCCCGCCACGCGCCGCGTGGCGGTCGCGGTGAGCGCCAGCACTGGAATGTCACCCAGCTCTTCCTTCAGGCCCCGCAGCTTGCGGTACGCGGGCCGAAAATCGTGGCCCCACTGGCTGATGCAGTGCGCCTCGTCGACCACGACGAGGCTCACGGGGCAGCCCGCGATGAGCGAGCGCAGCGAGCCTTCGAGCGCCTCGGGCGCGAGGTAGACCAGCTCGATCTCGCCGCGCTTGAGCGCCGCGAGCCGCTCGCGCCGCTCCTCGTAGGGCACGGTCGAATTGATCACGGTCGCGCGGAAGCCGAGCCGCACGAGCGCGTCGACCTGGTCCTTCATGAGCGAGATGAGCGGCGACAGCACGAGCACCGCGCCGGGCAGGATCCGGGCCGGCACCTGGAACGTGAGCGACTTGCCGGCGCCGGTCGGCATGACGCCGATGCAGTCGCGGCCCGCCAGCACGGCGTCGATGATCCGGCGCTGCCCCGGCCGGAACTCGCGGAAGCCGAACACCGTCTCGAGCACCTGCTGCGGGTCGGTGAACGGCGCCGCGTGGAAGAGCGGCATTCCGGACTCGGGCAAGGGCCCTCCGTGGACGGGTGCGGGTGCGGGGTGCGGGAGGCACGGCGCCGGGAGCGGCGCGCCGGGCCGCGCGGGAGCGCGCACGTTAGCCGATGGCGGGCGGGGGTGCGAGGCCGGCGCCCCGCAGGCCGGTGCCCCGCAGCGCACGGCGCCCCGCGGCCCGCGGGCTACGGCATCGCGTTCCTGGCCGCCACGAGGGCGCCCGCATCGGCGCCGAGGCCCACCAGGCCCGAACGCACGACGCCGCCGGGATCGAGCAGGTAGACGTTGCTCGAGTGCGCGATCGCCCCGTCGCCGTCCTCGCGCACCTTCACTCCGAGGACCGCCGCCAGATCGCGGACCGCCTCGCGACTGCCCGTGAGCAGGCGCCAGCGTGCGGGATCGAGCGCGTGCGCGCGGGCGAACGCGGCGAGCGTGTCCGGCCGGTCATGGAGCGGGTCCAGCGAGACGAGCACGAACCAGGTGCGGTCGCGTTTCGCCGCCGGCAGCCGCCGCTCGATGCCCTGGAGGTCGGCCACGAGCCGCGGGCAGGCCGAGCGGCAGCGCGTGTACACCATGGCCAGCACGACGGGCCGGTCCCCGTAGCTCGCGAGTGTCACGTCCCGGCCGTCCTGGTCGAGGAACGTGGAATCGAGCGCCTGCAGCGACTCGCCCGCGACGAGGCCCGGCGGCAGCGCGGGGGCCTCACCTGCTCCCGCCGCGCGCCCGCCGTCCGCCGGTGCGCCGCAGGAGGCCAGGACGATGCCGAGCGCCAGCGCGCTCCACGCCAGGACCCTCCGGACGCTCATCGCGCCGCCGTCGTCGCAGCGCCCGGACCCGGGAGCGCCGTGCGGAAGCCCAGGTTCGCGACGCAGTAACGCGCTTCGAGGCTGCTGCGGAAGCCATAGCGCATGAACGCCGCATAGTCGCGGAAGTCGGCGGCGTTCGCGGCGCCACTGCCGCAGTAGAGGCCCTTCTCGAGCGCCGTGTCGCCGCGCGATTCCCCGTTCACGAGCGCCGACGAGAAGTCCAGCGTCCACTCCCACACGAGTCCGTGCAGGTCCCACACGCCGTAGACGTTCCGGAAGGTCGAGCCCACGGGCGGCAGCCGCGCGGGCGTCGGCCGCGAGTACCACGCGCGCAGCCGCTGCTGGAACAGCGAGTCGCCGGTGGCGTCGGCGCGCCGCTCGTCGGCGGCAGCCGCGTATTCCCACTCGTCCACGGTCGGCAGTCGGCGACCTTGCGCGGCGCAGTACGCCCGCGCGGCGAACCAGGACACGCCCACCACCGGGCTCTCGGCCAGCGCCGGCCCGCCGTAGTCGAGGTCGGCCTGCCAGCCGCGCAGGTACGCCTCGTCGGCGAACAACCGGCGCACGCGCGAGCGGCGCCACTCGGGATGCGCGCGAACGAACGCCAGGTATTGCGCGTTCGTGACCGGATGGCGGTCGAGCCAGAAGCCGGGCACGTCGACCGGTCGCGCCTCCCGGCGCACCTCGCCGCTCACCGGGTCGCGCACCACCCTGCGGAAGAGCGGTTGGTACCGCCCGGCGGGAATCCAGACCATGCCCGCCGGGGCGGGCCCGGGCGCGGGGGCCACGCGCGCGACGCCGGGAGTGGCGAGCGCGAGCGCCGCGACGGCCAGCACCACCGTCACGCCACGCGCCCGCGCCGCCCCGGCCCGCTTCACTTCCTCGCGCCCCCGCCCTGCGCGCGGACGCGTGCGACCTCGGCGGGCGTCACGTCGTGCCCGGCGTTGTTCCACTGCCCGTACACGTAGGTGAGGACGTTCGCGATGTCCTCGTCGGCGAGCCCCAGCGCGGGCATCTGGCTGTTGTAGTCCTGGCCGTTCACGCGGATCGGGCCCGAGTGCCCGTTCATGACGATGCCGATCGCACGGGTCTCGTCGGCGTTCAGGAAGTCGGACGCGGCCAGCGGCGGGAACGAGTGCGGGATGCCGCGGGCGTCGGCCTGGTGGCAGGCGGCGCAGATCGTCTTGAAGATGCGCTCGCCCCGCTGCGCGCGCTCGGCCTTGTCCTTCGCGGGCGGGATCGTGGGCGCAGCCTCGCCCAGCGACTGGATCGCCCCGCCCTCGGGCCGCAGCACCTCGTCGTCCTGCTTGCCCGAATAGACGAGCTTGTCCTCGGGGCCCTCCACCTTGAGCATGCCGAGCGCGCCCTTGTTGAACGCGCGGAAGATGGAATGGTCCACGAGGATGTAGGTGCCCGGCACCTGCACCCGGAACTCGATCCGCGCCGCGCCCCCGGCGGGGATGAGCGTGGTCTGGACGTTCCGGTTCTCGAGCGTGCCGGCCTCGGGCCAGACGCGGTCGAAGATCTCGCCGATCACGTGGAACGACGACACCAGGTTGGGGCCGGCGTTGCCGACGAACAGCCGCACGGTCTCGCCGACGCGCGCCTGCAGCGCGTGGTCGCCCGTGAGCGCGCCGACCGAGCCGTTGAACACCACGTACTCGGGCTGCTCGCGGATGGCCTTCTCCATGTCGAACGGCTGCAGGCCCGGATCGCCGTTCTTGCCGACCGTGTAGAACTCGCCCTGCTCGACGTAGTACTCGTGGTCGACCTTCGGCAGCCCCTCGCGCGGCTCCACCAGGATCAGCCCGTACATCCCGTTCGCGATGTGCATGCCCACCGGCGCCGTCGCGCAGTGGTAGACGAACAGGCCGGGGTTGAGCGCCCGGAACGAGAACGTGGAGGTGTGCCCCGGCGCGGTGAACGACGACGCGGCGCCGCCGCCCGGACCCGTGACGGCGTGCAGGTCGATGTTGTGGGGCATCTTGTTCGCCGCCGCGTTCGACAGGTGGAACTCGACCAGGTCGCCCTCGCGCACGCGGATGAACTTGCCCGGCACGCTGCCGCCGAAGGTCCAGAAGGTGTACTCGACGCCGTCGGCGAGTCGCTTGACCACCTCCTGCGCCTCGAGATGCACCGTCACCTTCGTCGCGTGCCGGCGGGTGATCGGCGGCGGCACGTCGGGGGCGTCGGTGAGGACCGCCTCCTCCTGGCCGGTGATCGCGTCGGACCCGCCACAGCCCGCGGCGAGCGAGAGGGCGGCCGAGAACGCGGCCGCCACGACGAAGAGCGGCCCCCAACCGAGCCGTCGCGGCATCGTGACCTCCACCCGAGGATGGCTTCGAGCGTGCCCGCGAAGCGCCGTGCGGGCGGGATGCGACGGAACCTACACCACGCGCGCGCGCCCGCCACGCGCGGGGAGCGCGAACGCGTTCGCGGCCTTCCGGTGCCTGCGCCTGCAGACGACGCCTGCCGACATCCGCGCCGCCTCGGCGAACGCACCCGCGGCGCCGCCGGGGTCCGGGCCGCCGGGCTTCAGCCGCGGCGGGCGCGGTTCGATAACGCCTCCGTCCCGCACCACCGCCGCCGGAGGCCGCCATGAAGTCCCGTCTCGTCCTGCTCCTGACGCTGCTCGGCTGCACGCTCGCGTTTGCAGCCTTCTGGGTCCTGCGCCCGCACACGCCGTCCGCCGACGCCGAGGCCGCCTCGGCGGGTGCGGCCGCGACCGCACCGGCCCCGGACCCGGTCGTGGACTTCGGGACGGCCACCTCGGCCGCGGACGTGCGCGCGATCCTCGAAGGCGCCTACCGGCTCCGGATGGACCGTCGCATGCTCGCCGCCGTCGCCGACGTGCGCGCCTCGCTGCGCGGCGGGAACGACGAGGCGTCCGCGGCCTGGCAGGACGACCACTGGAGCGTCACCTGCGGGACCGACGCCGCGGGGGAGTGGCCCGAGTCGCCGTCCTTCACCGAGGCGCTGGCGCGGCTCGAGGTCTTCGCCCGCGCCGAGCTGGCGAAAGCCCCGCTCGAGCCCGGGGCGGGCGACGCACGCGCCGCCCGTTCGCTCGCCGAGGACTCGCCCGACGACGCGCTGGGCTTCCTCGCGACGGCGCTCGACAGCGGCACGACGCGCGCACGGCTCGAGCAGGCGCTGGTCGCGACCACGCAGATCGCGCTGCCGCTCACCGGCGACCGTTCGGGGTTCGCCGACGCGATCGCGGCGCGCGCCCTCGCCCTGCTCGCGATCGTGCGGGCCGCGGGCGGCGGCGCGCACGCGCACGAGGCGGGCGCGCTGGCGTACGCCATGGGCTACGGCGCCGACGCGCGCGCGCTGTCGGCGCCCCTGCCCGCCGACGACCCGGTGCGAATGCTCGCCCGCCACGAGGACGACGCCCTGCTCGCGCGGGCCCGCGAGGCATCGGCCGGCACCGGGACGCGTCTCGCCGCGCTGCTCATGCTCGCCCGCCGCTCGCGCTTCGACGAGTGGATCGCGCGTGCCCACGAGTGGTTCGAGGACGGCACGCCGCACGTCGGGCAGGCGCTCGAGACCGCGCTGCTCTTCGCCCGCTTCGACGTCCAGCGCGACCTGCCGGAATACCTCTGCCGTTCCGCGCGCACGGGCCTGGCCCGCTCGAGCGTCGCGGGGCCGTGGGACGTGCCGTCGTTCGAGCTGGCCCTGCACCCGGAGGCCGACCGGCCGTCGACGCCCGCGCTGCGCGGGCTCGCCACCGCGCGCCGGCGGGCGCGCTTCTACTCGGCCGTGATCCTCGCCACCCAGTTCGCGACGCACACGCTTTCGAGCGGGCGGGCGGTGCGCCGGCTCTCCGAGGTCACCGCGGGTCCGGCCACCGGGCACGTGACCGTGCTCGCCAACTGGCAGCGCGACCTCGCCGCGGCCAAGTCGGGCGCCGAGCCCCCGCGCGCGCAGTTGCGCGAGGACCTGGGCCAGCCGGCCCTCTCGGCCGAGATGGCCCGCATCACGTTCGACCTGTGGTCCGACGGCGCGTTCGCCGGCGCCCCCGACACGCGTGACGCCGTGCGCGCGTTCGGACAGCGGCTCGATTCCAGGCCGCGGGACCAGATGGCCTACGCCTGGGCGATGCAGAACCTCATGTTCTGGCCCGAAGCGACCGAGCGGCTGCTCGCCGCCGCGACCGCGCACCAGGGCGACGACGATCCGCGCCTGTTCTCGGCGCTCTGCTTCCTGCGGCGCGACTTCGCCGGCCTCGACGCGCTGCTCGCGCGGCACGACCAGGAACCCCGCGAGGGGCTGTTCGTGCTCCAGCGGTGGGTCGGGGCCGACAGCAGCGCGGCCGACCGGCTCGAGCCACGCTTCGAGGCGCTCCACCGCCGCGCGCCCGACGATCCCGTCATCGCGCGCGCGCTGGCGAGCCTGCGCGAGGCCCGCGGGCGGCTCGCGGCCGCCGAGCGGCCCCTGCGCGACTGGCTGGTCACGCCGCACCCCGACGACGACGCGCTCGACGAGACGGTCGCGGTGACCCAGCTCGCGCGCCTGCGCCGCGAGCAGGGCGACGTCGCGGGCGCGCTCGAGCTGATCGGCAACCTCGACGAGGGCATGCAGTACGGCGCGATGGCCGAGAAGGCGCGCCTGCTCGCGCTCTCGGGCGATCCGGCCGGGGCGCTCGAGGTGGCACGCCGCGCGCGCGAGCGCTACCCCGACAGCGACGACGCGCTCGGCCTGGCGGCCGAGGTCGAGTGGCGCGCGGGCGATCCCGCGGCGGCCGCGCGCCTCGTCGCCGAACTGGACCCGGAGGGCCACGCGTGGAACGAGGGTTTCGTCGAGCCTTTCCTGGACGTCTTCTCCGGCCGTCCGCAGGCGGCGCGCGAGGCGCTGGCCGCCATGCGTGGCGTGGTGCCCGGCATGGCGCTGCGCGCCTGGGCGCTCGGCTCCCGCGCCTCCGCGCGCGACGCCGCCTGGGCCATGGAGCTGATGCAGGAGGCCCCGGCCTCGGGCGGCATCGAGCTCACGATGCAGTTGGGACGCTCGTACGAGCTGCTCGCACGGACGAAAGGTGAGGCGGCCGCCGTCGCCTGGGTCGACGGCCGCCGCGTCGCGCCCCCACTCGTCCCCTATCTCGAGATGGACCTCGCCTCGCGCGGCGGCCTGGCCGCCACGTGGCACTGCGCAGCGCGGCCCGGCGCGACGCTCGACGATTTCGACTGGCTCTGCCGTGCCTCGGCGTGGCGGCTCGCCGGCTCGCCCGCCGGCCCCGAGCGCGACAGCCTGCTCGTGGTCGCGCGCCAACCCGGCGGGCGGTACTACCGCGACGTGCTGCGCTACCTCGTGGGTGAGCGCTCCGAGTCCGACGTGCTCGCGATCGCCACCGACCGTCATCGCCGCGCCGAGGTCTGGTACTACTGCGCCGTGCGCGCGCACTCCGAGGGCCGCTGGCGTGACGCCGCGCGCTGGCACCAGCTCGTGCTCGAGACCGGCGCCATGCGCGACGGCGAGTGGATCTGGTCGCTGCGCAACCTGTCGAACTGGGCCTCCGAGTGGTGCGTGCCCGAACGGCTGTCGGTCGCGCGGGAGAGGCCCGCCCCCCGCGCGACCTGAGCCGCGCTCAGCGCAATCGCGGCCGCGCGAGCCAGGCGGCCGGCAGCACAAGCGCCATCATCGCGAGCGCGGTCGCCAGGTGCAGCGCCGGTCCGCGCGCGAGCACGTCCACCACGACCGTGAGCGCGCCCGCGGCGACGAGCACCGCCACGGCGACGCGCCAAAGGAACAGCGTGCCGACGGCGGCGGCGAAGTTGATCGCGACGAGGGCGAGCAGCGGCGCGAACGCCGCCGCGGACAGTCCGGGGAACGCGGACAGGAACTCCGCGCGCGCCCCGAGCATGGTCGCGGCCGCCTTGATCGTGCCGAGCGCGGCCAGCGCGGCGAGCACCTGCAGCGCGCGCGCGGCCAGCCCGCCGCGCTTCCCGTCGGCTCCGGCTGCCATCGCGTGCGCGTCAGCCGACGAGCGAGTCGAGGCCGTGCCGGCGGCGGGCGGCCCCGAGCTGGCCCAGGTGGTAGCTGTCGTGCAGCGCGGCCAGCGCCACGACACCCATCCAGTCGTCCGAGAGCCCGGGCACCTTCGTCTTCTCGGCGAGGCGTTCGGAGGTGAGCGTCCCGAGCGCGGCCATGAACGCCGGATGCACCTCGTCCCACTTCGCCCGCACCTGCTCGAGCGTCGGCCATGCCTTCACGGATTCGATGGAGCCGCCGCGCGGGAACTCGGCGGACCACGGCACGTCCACGCGGCCGCCGAAGGCGGTCACGAAGCGGCCGCGCACGGCCACGACGTGCGCGGCGATCCACAGGATCGGGTTCGCGCCGCCGGGGCGCTCCATGGCCTGCTCGGGCGTGAGTCCTTCGAGGGCGCGGTGGAAGAGGCGATGCGTGACACCGAACACGACGGCGAAGCCCTGCAGCTCGGGGATCATGTCGACTCCGGGTGGAAGGTGGGAGCGCCCGGCGGCCGCGCGGGGCACGGCCCGCGCGGCGCCGGGGTGGGGATTCAGGCGCGCGGTCCGATGACCAGCGGCTCGCCCGTCTCCAGCAGCGTCTTGAGGCCGCTCAGGACCGGGTTCCAGCCGAGCTTCACGCTGTGGAACGTCCTGGTCTCGCCGTCGAAGTCGTCGTGCGTGAGCTTGAGGAGGCAGACGTCGCCGCGCGGCTCGATCTCCCACGTGACGCGCGAGGGGCGCTCCTTCTTCTCCTCCTCGTCGTGCATCGCGCAGAACGTGTGCACGAGCTTCCGCGGCGGCGCGACCTCGAGCACCTTGCCGCTCAGCGCCACGACGCCGTCGGGCCGCACGTGCTCGACGGTGTCGCCCACCTTCCACGTCGAGCGCACCGACGTCTGGTAGAAGTACTGGCTCGTGAACGCCGGATCGGTGATCGCCCGCCACAGCTTCTCGGGGCTGGTGCGGATGTAGACCTCGTACACGTGCTTGGGCGCGTTCATCGTCGGGGCCTCCAGGGTGCGCTTGAGGTGGCTCATCGCGCCGACGATGGGTTCCGCGTACTTGCGGATCCAGCGATCGTGGATGAGGCGGATCGGAACGGGGTTCAGGTAGTGGCGCTTCTCGCGCCCGATGCGCTTCGTGGTGACGAGGTGGGCGCCCTCGAGCACCCGCAGGTGCTTCATCACGCCGAACCGGGTCATGTCGAGGTGCGCCTCGAGCTGCCGCAGGGTCTGGCCGTCCTGGCGATGAAGGGCGTCGAGCAGCCGCCGCCGGCTGGGATCCCCGAGTGCCCTGAAGACCGCTTCCATGGCCGCGACATTACGTGACCATATGGTCACGTATCAAGCGAAATCTCGCGGCCTGCCTGGCTGGGTTCGATTCGAGAGCGGGCGGAGTTCCGGCAACCCGGGCGGCACGCCCGGGGCGGCGTCAGCGCACGGCCGCCTGCTCCGGCGTCACCATCGGCAGGCCGCGCGTGTTCCAGTCGCGCCAGCCGCCGTCGAGCGACACGCAGTTCACGTAGCCCATGCGCTGGAGGTTGTCGCACACGAGCACGCTGCGGTAGCCGCCACCGCAGTAGCACACGATCGGCGTCCGCTTGTCGGGCACGGCGGTCTCGATCTCGCGCTCGATGACGCCCTTGCTCATGTGGTACGCGCCGGGCAGGTGCCCGCGCTGCCACTCGAGGTCCTCGCGGTTGTCGAGCACCACGTACCTCTCGCCGCGCTGCAGCCGCTCGAGGAACTCGTCGATGCCGAACGTGCGCACGCGCGTGCGCGCGTCGTCGACGAGCGCGAGGAAGCCGGGGTTGTGGTAGTGGGCGTTCGGCTCCGGGTCGGCCGTGCTCACGCGTGCGCCCCCACGGCGGCGGGCGCCGCGGCCTCGCCGGCGCGCGGGTACTCGCGCACCACGCGGTAGAGCGCGTCGCGCTGCACCGGGCGCTTCCCGGCCTCGTGGATCATGCGCACCATGCCGTCCTCGGCCAGGCCGACGGGGCTCCGCGCGAGCGCGGCGTGCGCGATCTTCTCCTGCCCGATCGTGCCGTCGAGGTCGGAGGCGCCGAAGTTGATCGCCGCGGCGGCCGTGTCCTGCCCGAGCATGACCCAGTAGCCCTTCACGTGCGGCACGTTGTCGAACACGAGCCGCGAGATCGCGATGGTCTTCAGGTCCTCGATCGCCGACGCCTGCCGGCGCACGAGCCCGGTCACGCCCGGCTGGAACGCCAGCGGGATGAACGCGAGGAACCCGGGCGCGCGCCGCTCCAGCTCGCGCAGCTCGACCAGGTGCTGCACGCGCTCGCCGCGCGTCTCGATGTGGCCGTACAGCAGCGTCGCGTTGCTGGGAATGCCGAGGGCGTGCGCGACCTCGTGGATCTCCATCCAGCGCCTGCCGCCGATCTTCTGGTGGAACAGCTCGCGCCGCACGCGCTCGCTGAACACCTCGGCGCCGCCGCCCGGCAGCGCGTCGAGGCCGGCGGCCTTCAGCTCGGTCAGCACCCACTCGGCGGGCTTCTTCGTGAGCCGGCAGAAGAAATCGATCTCGACCGCCGTGTACGCCTTGACGCTCAGGTCGGGCTTCTTCTCCTTCACCCAGCGGATCACGTCCAGGTAGTCGTCGAAGCGCCACTTGTTGTGCAGGCCGCCGACGATGTGGATCTCGGTGATCTCGGGATCGACGTGGGCGAGCACCTGCTCCTTCGTCATCGTGTACGCGTCGGCGGCGCCGGGCTTCTTGGCGTAGTCGCAGAACCTGCACGCGAGCACGCAGACGTTGGTCGGGTTCAGCTGCCGGTTGACCGTGAAGTACACGCGGTCGCCGTGGCGGTCGAGCGCGACGGCGTTGGCGAGCCGGCCCAGCTCGAGCACGGGCGCGTCGAAGAGGCGGATGCCCTCTTCCTGGGTCAGCGACTCGCCGGCCAGCAGCCGGGAGCGGGCGGCGTCCACGAACGGATCGCGGAGCTTCAGGGCGGCGACGTGTGCGCTCAAATCGTGGTCCTTTCAGGCGTTGAACGGGGCGCCAGTATAGACACGGCGCCTCTCGCGGGTCACGCCGCACGGCCGGGAGCCGGGCGTCGAGAGCCGCCGATCAGCTCCCGCCCCGATCGCACTCCTGAAGGACGCGTGGCCCCTTTCCGATACCCACGCGGTATCCCATCCGGCGAGGACGCGAATGTCCCATCGTGCCCCGGCCCGGAGCATGGCGAAGTCGTGCCCCGCCCCCGGCCCCCATCCCCGGCGAAGTGCCACGCGCGGGCTCGTCCCAGCCCTCGTGGTGGCCGGGCTTTGGCTGGCGGCCGCGCGCGCAGGCGCCGCGGTCCCGCTCGCGCCCGCGACTCCCCCTGCCGCCGCCGACGGGCTCATCTCGCTCGCGAGCATCCACTCGATCACGCTGCGCGACGCGCGCGGGAACGAAACGAAGACCCTGGCGCCAGCGGACACCTTCTACGCCGACGTCATGGTGAGCGACCTGCTCGGGTTCCGGAACGTCTCGGACCTGGACCTCGACGTGCGCCTCGGCACCTCGGCGGCACTCGGCAAGCCCACCTGGCAGCTCGGGCGGTTCCACTGGGAGCGCGGGGCGACACCCGCGTGGAGCATCACCTCGACCGGCTCCACGGGCTGGCGCCTGTTTCCCGATCTCTGCTACGTGGACGAGACCACCAACTCCATCTCGCCCCAGCTCGTCCGCGTGGCGTTCTCGCCGTGCGTGGTCGCGCGCGCGGACACCTCCGGTTGGAACCTGAAGGCGATCACCGGCAGCGTCTCGCTCCTCGCGACGGGCTTCGCGATGGCGGAGCGCGTCGAGTGGGCCGGCCTCGCGCCCGGGGGCGCGTTCGCCGCCGGGCTGCCCGGCAGCACCGACCTGCCGCTCTCGGCGCCGTCCAGCGGCCGGCTCGCGTTCCGGCTGGTCACCAACACCCCGGTGTCGCTCTCGGGAACGGCCGACGCCTTCACCGGCCGGACCAATCCCGCGGTCCGCTTCGGCGGCGGCGTCGCCGACACCACGGTGCGCTGGCTCGCGACCGGCGTGGGAACGCCTTCGACCGGCTACCTCGATTCGGTCTCCGCGCCGCTCGGGACCGCCGTCGCGGCGCTCGAGGACACGACGGCCGCCGCGGTCGCCGTCGACCTGCGGCTCGCCCTGCCCGCCGGCGCGCAGGCGCAGTACTACGACGCCAGCCTGCGCCTCGCCGCGAAGTCGCGGAGCCGGCAGGTCACGCTCCCGCTTCCGCTCGTGGCCGCGGTGCTCGGGAACGGCGTCGCCGCCTCGACCGCCGAGGCCGAGGTCGCCCCGCAGTCGGTCGTCGCGGGGACCTCCGCCCAGCCCATGGAAGCGAAGCTCGGCTTCACCGTGCAGCCCGGTGAGACCGGCATCAACCGCGTCCGCATCGCGCTGCCCTCCGGCTGGTCATCCGCCGCGGTCACGGGCGTCACGGACCTCGCGGGAACACCGGTGACGTTCCACGACGCCAGCACGACGGGCGCGGCGGTGGCGGCGCTGGCTTCCACGCGCACGACCGGCGGCCTCCGGGTGCAGTTCCGGGCCGACGTCCCGACCCGCTCCGACGCCGGGGGTTCGCCCTTCATCGTGTACTACGACGACACGACGACCGCGATCGCGGAGCAGGTCTCCCGCGAGGGGAACCCGGACGGCATCCCGCCCTCGGGGTGGACGGTCGTCGTCGGGCCCGCGGCGGCCGCCCGGCTCGAAACCTCCCCACCGGCCGCCTCGATCTTCGTCGGCGACTCCGTCCGATTCTCGGCGGTCGTCAGCGACGCGTTCGGAAACGTCCGCGGCGGGGATCCCGTCGCCTGGAGCGAGCAGGGCGGCGCCGGCGTCGTGGACGCGAGCGGGCTCTACCGGGGCTCCGTCGACGGCGTCTCGCTCGTCGTCGCGCAGTCCGGCACGGTGGCCGACACGGTGCAGGTGCTGGTGACCGATCCTGCCGTGAGCACGGTCGTGACACTGGCCGCGCCGGCCGCCTCGCGGCTGCTGCCCGGCGAGCCGCCGCGCGAACTCGCGCGCCTCCTGCTGCACAACCCGGGCGGGCTCGCGGACACGGTCGACGCGGTCGAGCTGGCCGACGTCTCGACCGGTCCGCCGACGGGCAAGCAGCTCGGCGATTCCTGGAATGCGTTCGAGCTGCGCGATTCGACCGGCCGTGTCCTCGCGACGACCGACTGGGCGGCGGGCCTCGTGCGCTTCGAGGGCGTGAAGCTGGCGCTGCCCGCAGGGGCCTCGCGCCGGCTGTCGCTCTTCGGAGCCGCGTCCGTCCGCGCGCACGACGGTGACTCGCTGGGCTTCGGACTGGCGGGCGACGCGACGCTGTCGCTCCGCTCGGGGCGGCCGGCCGCGCTCGGGAACGGGGCCGCGCCCACGCGCATGGTCGTCGACGGCATGAGCGCCGCGCAGGTCACCCTCCTGCCGCTGGCCACCGGGCCGATCTTCGCCGGCACGCGACGCCGCGCCGTCGCGGAACTGCACGTGCCCGCGAACGGCTGGGCGCCGGACCGCCTGCTGCGCCTGAACCTGCTCAACCAGGGCACCGCCGAAGCCGGCGCCGACCTCACCCGCATGGAGGCGTGGCTCGACGACGGCGACCGCACGCTGGATACGCTGATGGACCAGCGACTCGGCTCGCTCCTCTTCACCGGCGACCGCTGGGAGCTGACGGGTCTCGCGGTCGACGTACCCGATTCGGGCGCGTGCCTGCTCGTGTCGGTCGACGTGCCCGCGAGCGCGCGCGACGGCCGGACGCTGCGCCTCGCGCTGCCGACGCTGCCCGACGTGGGCCTGGGCATGCTGAGCACGAACAGCGGCCCGATCGACCGCGTGGTCGCGTCGGACCACGAGGACGTGATCGGCGGCGGCGAACGCGTGCTCGTGACCGCCACGCAGATCACGGGCGGCAAGGCGCACCCGGGAGAGCGCGGCCTGCCGGTGCTCGAACTGGTGCTGGCGAACGGTTACGCCGACGCGCGGCACGTGCGCTCGCTGCTGCTGACCCACGTCTCGACGGGCGCGGGTTCGCTCTCTCAGCTCGACGGCTCGGTCGCGCGGGTGGCGCTCGGACTCGCGGCGCCCGCCTCGGTCGACGGATCCGCGAGCGTCGGCATCTCGACGCCGATCGCCTCCGGCAGCTTCGCGAACGGCCGCGTCCTGTTCGACGGGTTCGACCTCGAGATCCCCGCGGGCGGCGAGCTGCGACTGGTCGCGACCGTCGACCTGGACGCGAACCTCGCGACCGACGGCGACCGACTCGCGGTCCAGGTCGCGAGCGCGCAGGACGTGCAGATCGCGGAGTCCGGCGTGCTCGCCGGCACGTGGCCGGCCAGCTCCGGTGCGACCT